>JAAYPI010000149.1 GCA_012519885.1 Bacteroidales bacterium | reverse complement strand
TCTCAAGAATTATTTGTAAGTTTGCAGTACAAACCTATTCAAAAACTATCCGTACAACTTGCTTATATTCACGCACTTCATGGAAATGAATATTCGTACATCAGGCGAAGTGTGAAAGAAGTTATAAGTCAACCTGTATTACAAGATATTACGTGGAGTAATAATCGACTAATAAGCAAAGCAAGTTACGAACTATGGAACAACGCTTATGCCATTGCAGGTGTTGAGTACAATCACGCAAAAGGATACAACGTAACATCTACTCCTATTGAGGCTGAAATAAGAAAAGATGCACAAGGGTATTTAGATATGTATTCGCCAACGTTTTATCAAGGTCAGAATATTACATATACTATCGGATTTAGTTTAGGATTTTAACCGTTATTTTTATATACTAATATCAATAAATGAATATGAAAAAGATTCAAATGGTTGACTTAAAAAGTCAATACGACAAAATCAAGGAAGAGGTCAATGCGGGAATTCAAGAAGTAATTGACACCACTACCTTCATCAAAGGAGGCAAAGTAAATGTGTTTCAAAAAAACTTAGAAACATACCTAAATGTAAAACACGTCATTCCTGTAGGAAATGGTACTGACGCTTTGCAAATTGCATTAATGGCATTGGGATTAAAAGCAGGTGATGAAGTTATTACGCCTACCTTTACATTTATTGCTACTGCCGAAGTTATTGCTTTATTAGGATTAACTCCTGTTGTAGTAGATGTGGAAGAAGATACTTTTAATATATCTATCGATGCTCTTAAAAAAGCAATTACACCAAAAACAAAAGCTATTATTCCTGTACATTTGTTTGGACAATGTGCTAATATGGATGCAATTATGGAAGTAGCAAATAAACACAAATTATTTGTAGTAGAAGATGCTTGTCAGTCTATTGGCTCTGTATATACTTTCAAAGACGGTCGCAAAGTACAATCGGGTTGTATAGGAAATATTGGTTGTACGTCTTTCTTTCCATCAAAAAATTTAGGTTGTTATGGTGATGGAGGTGCAATTTTTACCAATGATGACACCTTAGCAGCTGCTATGCGTGCTATTGCTAACCATGGTATGGTCGTACGTTATTACCACGATATGATAGGCGTTAACTCTCGTTTAGATAGCATACAAGCTGCTGTGCTTGATGTAAAACTTAAAAACCTTGATACATACATAGCTAATCGTCAAGCTGCTGCTAAAGCATATAACAAGGCATTTGCTAATCATCCAAAAATAACTATTCCTTACGAATTTCCTCAATCAACACATGTATATCACCAATATACATTAAAATTAAAAAATGTAGATAGAGCTGCTTTACAAAAAGCATTAGAAGCAAAAGGAATTCCAGCTATGGTATATTATCCAGTGCCATTACATATGCAAAAAGCATATCAAGATGCACGATACAAAGAAGGCGATTTTCCGGTAGCAGAAGCATTAAGTGCCTGCGTTATCAGTTTGCCAATGCATACCGAACTTGACGAAGAACAATTGAATTACATTACATCTGAATTTTTAACCGCTATAAACAATCAATAATATGTCATATTTTAAACACGAATCAGCTTATGTAGATGAAGGTTGCCAGATAGGAAATGGCACTAAAATTTGGCATTTTTCTCACATCATGCCTAACTGTACAATAGGCGAAAGTTGCAATATTGGACAAAATGTAGTGATATCACCAGACGTAATTTTGGGTAGAAATGTAAAAATACAGAACAATGTATCAGTTTATACTGGTGTAATATGCGAAGATGATGTATTTCTTGGTCCATCAATGGTATTCACAAACGTAATTAACCCCCGTAGTCACGTTAATCGAAAAGCTGAATATGCTAAAACACTTATAAAAAAAGGAGCTAGTATTGGAGCTAATTCTACTATTGTATGTGGCAACGAAATAGGTGAATTTGCCCTAATTGGAGCCGGTGCGGTTATTACAAAAAACATTCTTCCTTACGCATTGGTAGTAGGCAATCCGGCACGTCAAATAGGGTGGGTAAGTGAATATGGTCATCGCCTTAATTTTGACGACAAAGGAATAGCTATTTGTCCAGAAACGCAACAAGAATACCAGTTAAGTAATAACACTGTAAAACGAATAAAATGAGTAATAAAATAAAATTTGCAGTCGTAGGATTAGGTCATATTGGCAAACGTCATGCCGAAATGATAAGACGCAATGCTAGTTCAGAACTAGTAGCAGTATGCGATATTTTACCAAAAGATAAAATTGATCCAGAAATTACTGAAACGTATTATTCAGATTTCGATGAAATGCTTGCTAAACAACCAGACATTGATGTTGTAAATGTATGTAACCTCAATGGTCACCATGCTGAATATGCCATCAAAGCTTTACAAGCAAAAAAACACGTAGTGCTCGAAAAACCAATAGCATTAAGCAAATCAGATGCTGAAAAAGTAGTATTCAAATCCTTGGAAATGTCTCGTTCGGTATTTTGTGTTATGCAAAATCGCTATTCACCGCCAATGGCTTGGTTGAAAGAATTAGTTGAAAATGATACACTTGGCAAAATTTATTTTGTAAAAGTAGATGCATTTTGGAACCGCGACGAAAAATACTACAAACGTGGTAGCTGGCATGGAACTAACAAATTAGATGGAGGAACCTTGTTTACGCAATTTTCGCATTATGTAGATATGTTGTACTGGTTATTTGGCGATATCACCAATATTCGTGGTAAATTTGCTAATTGCTCGCACGGTGATTTAATCGAATTTGAAGATACTGGTTGCGTCGATTTCGAATTTATTAACGGAGGTATGGGTTCTCTCAACTATTCGACTTCTGTTTGGGACAAAAACCTTGAAAGTTCGGTAACCATCATAGGAGAAAAAGGAACTGTTAAAATTGCAGGTCAATACATGGATCAAGTAGTTCATTGCCATATTAAAGACTACGAAATGCCAGAATTGAAACAACCTGAATTAAACAACGATTTTGGTGGATACAAAGGTGCTGCCCAAAACCATGGTTTTGTTATTCAAAATGTAATAGATACCCTGAAAGCCAAAGGAGCGATTGGTACCAACTTGCTCGAAGGTATGAAAGTAGTAGATATCATTGAACGCATTTATCAAGAAAGAGACCGTTCATTCAAGTAAACGAAACGTGTTTCATTACTCTTATCTTCCCCTCGCTTTCAGCGAGGGGATTTTTGTTTTAGCGTTTTTAACGCATTCTAATAATAATACATTATTGAAAACGAGGGTGAGGAGTATAAGCGTTTAAAACTCGTTATTATATTCTACATTTTTGAAAAGGAATAAGAGTATGCAGTAGCTAAAAAAATACTTAAATAGTTGTATATTTCGATACAATATAGTATCTTTGATAATGGTATTATTATACCAATAATAACTTATTAACGAATTAAGTAGCATTATGATACTATTAAACCAAAAGTCAGTTAGTGAAATATGTGTTGATATAGCTCAAAAAGTTAAACAACGGAGATTAGAACTAAACCTTACTCAAAAAGGTTTAGCATTGCGTGCTGATGTTAATATTGAAACTTATCGTAAGTTTGAACGCATAGGCGAAATCTCCTTAGTCAATCTAGTTAAAATAGCTATTGCATTAAATGCTGTAGATGATTTCGCTAGTCTTTTCTCTCAACAAAAATACCAACGTATTGAAGATGTATTAAAAACTGGATCAAGTTCAAGAAAAAGAGGTAATATAATATAAGAAACCAAGATATGGAATGATATGAAAAAAATTGAATTGGTTGAAGTATATATCTACAATGAATTAGTTGGTAAAATTGCACTTACTGATAAAGGACTGTGTGCATTTGAGTATAGTACTACTTTTTTACAAAAAGGATTTTCTATCTCACCATTTGAATTGCCATTAAAGCCAGGTGTATTTGTTGCAAAATTGCACCCATTTAGCGGAAATTTTGGCGTTTTTGATGATTGTTTGCCCGATGGTTGGGGGATGATTATTCTTAAACGATATTTGCAAAAAATTGGAGTAAGAGTGCGTATGTTGTCTTTGCTCGACCTTCTATCTATAGTTGGTAGTTCGGGTAGGGGGGCATTAGAATTTCGTCCCGACCAAAGTATTCATACTTCACAAGAGTTACAAGATTTCTCATATATATCAAACGAAGCCCAGAAAATACTCAGATTCTCTGAATATAATGCAGAATCTATTGATGATTTGTATCGTAGAGGAGGTTCGCCGGGTGGTGCACGTCCAAAAATATTTGTAATGGTAGATGGTAAAGAATGGCTCGTTAAATTTGGTGCTATAAACGACCCCATAAATATTGGAGAAATTGAATATAAGTATTCCCTATTAGCCAAAAAATGTGCTATAGAAATGCCAGAAACGCGTCTTTTCGATGGAAAATATTTTGGAGTTCAACGATTTGATAGAGTACAATCCGATAAAATACATGTGGTAAGTGCTGCCGGATTGCTGAATGCTGACTATCGTACACCATGTTTAGATTATACAACCCTTTTCCAACTATGTCAGGCTTTGACCCGTAATGCTCAAGAAATGTGGAAATTGTACCGATTAATGGTATTCAATTATGTTATAGGGAATAAAGATGATCATGCAAAAAATTTTTCATTTTTATACCAAAATAATGAATGGAAATTGTCTCCTGCATTTGATATCTTACCAAGTGAAGGAATAAATGGATTTCATACCACAACAATTAACAATACATTATATCCAACAAAACAAGATATCATTAATGTGGCAGTAAAAGCAGGTTTAAATAAGCAGAAAGCCCTACATATATTTGATGAAATAGTAGCCACTGTGGGATAGCTGAAAAAAAAGCTCATCCTTTCCTTTATCTTCCCCTCGCTTTCAACGAGGGGAAAATTGTTTTAGCATTTTTAACGCGTTTCAATAATAATAGATAGTTGAAAACAATGCACCAATACACTCTCGTTTAAAACAGGGTGAGGATAGTTGAAATTACTAGATACGCTAATAAAAAAGAGATTTCTGTCAAATTGTCAGTTATATATTCTCGGCAAACTTTTTGAAGGTTGATAGTAAAAAAGGAGGATATACCTATGAATTTCGAAAAATTTACTATCAAATCGCAAGAAGCTATTCAAAAAGCCATTGAATTAGCTCAAACAAATGGTCAACAAGCCATTGAAACAGCTCATTTACTCAAAGCTATACTGACTGTTGCAGATGCTGTAAGCCAATTTATTGTTCAAAAGCTGAATATCAACATCGCACAACTCAATCAGTCTGTTGATGGTCTTATACGCTCGTTACCCAAAGTTTCTGGTGGGCAACCATATTTAAGCAACGAAACCAACAAAGTACTTCAAACAGCTCAATCATTGTCCGAAAAAGCTGGAAATCAATTTGTTTCGGTAGAGTACATTGTCTTGGCGCTGGTGAAAGAAAAATCCAATATTTCTCAGCTTTTTAAAGAATTGGGTGTAAACGAACAAAATGTGGAAGCTGCCATAAGTGAATTGACTAAAAACCAAAAAGTAACTTCACCTTCTGCCGAAGACACCTATCAGGCTCTTTCTAAGTATGCAGTAAACTTAAATGAAAAGGCACGTTCAGGTAAACTTGACCCAGTAATTGGTAGAGATGAAGAAATACGTAGAGTATTGCAAATTCTTACCCGTAGAACAAAAAACAACCCAATTTTAATTGGAGAACCTGGAACGGGTAAAACTGCCATAGCCGAAGGTTTAGCTCACCGCATAGTAAGAGGCGATGTGCCTGAAAACTTAAAGTCAAAACAACTGTATTCTTTGGATATGGGAGCTCTTATTGCTGGAGCAAAATACAAAGGAGAATTTGAAGAACGTTTAAAATCGGTGGTTAATGAGGTAGTAAATGCCGATGGAGAGATTATTCTATTTATTGATGAAATTCACACCTTGGTTGGTGCAGGTAAAAGTGATGGAGCAATGGATGCTGCCAATATTCTAAAACCCGCTTTGGCAAGAGGAGAATTACGCTCTATAGGTGCTACAACGCTAGATGAATACCAAAAATATTTTGAAAAAGATAAGGCATTAGAACGCCGTTTTCAGATAGTAATGGTAAACGAACCAGATGAAGCTAGTTCCATATCAATTTTACGTGGATTAAAAGAGCGTTATGAAAATCATCATAAAGTACGTATCAAAGATGATGCCATCATTGCTGCTGTTGAGCTATCTAATAGGTATATTAGCGATCGCTTTTTGCCCGACAAAGCCATTGATTTAATTGATGAAGCTGCTGCAAAATTGCGTCTGGAGGTTGATTCTGTACCCGAAGAATTAGATAAAATTGAGCGAACAATCAAGCAATTAGAAATTGAACGTGAGGCTATTAAACGTGAAAACAATGAACAAAAACTCACACAATTATCCACCGAAATAGCGAACCTGAAAGAAGAAGAAAAAGAACAAAAAGCTAAATGGAAAGCCGAAAAAGAGCTTATCGAATCTATTCAACAGAATAAGATTGATATTGAACAATTGAAATTTGAAGCGGACAAAGCTGAACGTGAAGGCGACTATGGCAAAGTAGCAGAAATTAGGTACGGAAAAATTAAACAAAAAGAAGAAGAAATAGCCAATTTTCAACAAAAGTTGGTATCACTACAAGCTGATCATCCAATAATAAAAGAAGAAGTTGATAGTGAGGATATTGCTGATATTGTGAGCCGCTGGACAGGTATTCCTGTAAGCAAAATGGTACAAAGTGAAAAGGATAAACTCTTGCATTTGGAAGCAGAGTTGCACAAACGTGTTATTGGTCAACACGAAGCCATTACAGCCATAGCAGATGCTGTGCGAAGGAGTAGGGCAGGTCTCAAAGACCCAAAACGCCCCATAGGCTCATTTATTTTCTTAGGTACTACAGGCGTTGGTAAAACAGAGTTAGCCAAGGCTTTAGCTGAGTTTTTGTTTGATGATGAAAATATGATGACTCGCATTGATATGAGTGAATACCAAGAAAAATTCTCGGTAACACGATTAATTGGTTCACCTCCAGGATATGTAGGCTACGACGAAGGTGGTCAGCTAACAGAAGCCATTCGCCGCAAGCCATATTCTGTAGTATTATTCGACGAAATTGAGAAAGCACATCCTGATGTATTTAACATATTGTTGCAAGTATTAGATGATGGTCGCTTGACTGATAACAAAGGACGTATCGTTAATTTTAAGAACACAATTATCATTATGACATCAAATATAGGTTCGTCCTTAATACGTGAGAATTTTGAACATATTACTGCATCCAATCGTGATAATGTGATAGAAAATACGAAGAATGAGATTTTTGAGCTATTAAAAAAGAGTATCAAACCCGAATTCTTGAATCGTATAGATGATTTAATTATGTTTACGCCATTGTCAGAAGAGGAAATACATCAGATTGTTGGCTTACAAATAAAATTAATTGCCAATATGCTTCACAAAAATGATATAGATTTTTCTGTAACAGATAAAGCGATAGATTTAATAGCAAAAATTGGCTACGATCCACAATTTGGAGCACGACCAATAAAAAGAGTATTACAACGATATGTACTCAACGAATTGTCGAAACAGATGATTGCTGAAAATATTGATAAATCTAAACCAATTATTGTGGATGTAGAAGCAGGGGAGCTAATTTTTAAAAACTAATAGTACTAATAAATAAAGCGACAAAAATACAACTGTCGCTTTATTTGGACACATCCTATTTAACATAATATTAATTATGAAACAATTTAATTAATAAAATACAATCATCGGATTTTTCGCCTGATAAACTAGTTTGCGAGCCAAACTAGGTGCAAACAAACGTACAAACATCCCCCTCTTATGATTGCGTATTGCCAATATATCTATTTTTTGGTCACGGATATAATTCTCTAGTTCTTTAAGGGTCGATTTTTCACTTATAAGCATTGAAAACTGAAGTTGTAAATGAGGATAAACAGTAAGAAAATAGGATTTTAATTCATCCAATTTATTTTTATTTTGGATATCTTCTTTATCATCTACATGAATAAAGCTAACTTTAAATTGTAATTTTTGCACAAAATACATCAATTTTTCAAAAGCAACCAACTCTTTTTTATCAAAATTAGTGGCAAATCCTATATGTTTGATCTGTTGTATAGTTTGTAAATGTGTATGCTGTGGCAATACAAAAACTGGTACCAAACTACGTTCTATTACCTCTGCTGTTACACTCCCGATAAGCTCTTGTTCTTTATTAGCTTTGCTTCGTGTTCCCATAACAATGAGTAACGGCTTATAAAGCATTGCAAAAGAGATGATTTCTTCTTCAGGAATTCCATTCTTAAGTTCAAAATTAAAATGAATATTTGGTATTAATTGATTTGCAATCAAAGATTTAAAACGATTTTCCACATCTATTATAGCTTCGTTTCGTTCTTTAATTTTTTTTGTTACCAACCGTGATTTTTCATCTGCTGAGGATAATAAAGTTGGAAAAGTTGCTACATTTACGTATGTTTCTACATGCAAAAAAACGATAGATGAATGTAAGTTTTCCGCTAAATAAAATGCTAGTTTAGCGGCATGAATAGCATGTTCACTAAAATCGATGGGAACTAAAATAAATGGAGATTTAAATTCAATATGTTCATTTGAGGTTTATTTGATTCTTTCTACTAAATAAATTGCTTTTTGCAAATCAACTTCACGTACTCGTACACGTACTCCCGTAGAAATACTCCGTATTTTCTTTATAAAAGATGGAATACCTTCTTTTTCGAGTCTATGTTGCAATTGTAATGCTTGTTCTATTGTATGAATTGCTAGTGTAACTAATTTATCTTTCATATATAGTAATAGTTAGTCAGTAAAAGTAATGGATATTTTTTAAAACAGCAAAAAATAAAATATTTTTTCTAAATTTGTAGCATTAAAAAAGAACATAATCCTTAGAGTAAATTTGTATGCAACACGCTCCCATCGATCCTGCAATAGTGCAAGATGTTATTGATAAGCTAAAGTTATCTGATTTTAGTAAGGCTACTATACGAGAAATTGTAACTATCGCCAATGCTGCCGAAACACGTACGGGAAAAAAGTACATACGTATGGAAATGGGTGTACCTGGTATTGATGCCTCCGAAATTGGTGTTAAAGCAGAAATTAAAGCATTAGAGCAAGGCGTAGCAGCTCGCTATCCAATGCTGGAAGGTATTCCACAACTAAAAGAGGAATCTTCTCGTTTCATCAAAGCCTTTGTTGATGTTGATATCAATCCTGCTTGTTGTGTTCCTGCAATTGGTTCTATGAATGGCACATATGCCTCCTTTTTAGTTGCTGGTCAGTGCCACAAAGAAAAAGATACTGTACTGTTTCTCGACCCAGGTTTTCCTGTACAAAAGATGCAATTGCAAGTGCTTGGTTATAAATCAGTTGCTTTTGATGTATATGATTACAGAGGCAAAAAATTACAGGCTAAAATGGAAGAATTTCTCAAACAAGGAAATATTTCCACCATTATATACTCAAATCCAAACAATCCATCCTGGATATGTTTAAATCAAGAAGAATTGGAAATTATTGGTTTATTAGCAACTAAATATGATGCCATCGTATTAGAAGATTTAGCCTATTTTGCAATGGATTTTAGGCACGACCTAGGACATCCATTCGAGCCACCATATCAACCATCAGTAGCTAAATATACAGATAATTATATTTTATTAATTTCTGGCTCTAAAGCTTTTAGTTACGCAGGTCAACGTATCGGTATTATTGCCATGTCGCCGACCCTATACCATCGTTCTTATCCACATCTTATAGCAAGATATGGTGTAGGTGAATTTGGTAATATTCTTATAAGTAGGGTTTTATATTCTCTTTCGGCTGGAGTAACCCACTCTACTCAATATGCATTAGCAGCCATGTTTAAGGCAGCAAGTGATGGCTCTTTTCATTTTTTAGAAAGCGTTAAAGAATACGGACGAAGAGCAACATTACTGAAAGAAATATTTGCTAGACACCATTTTTCTATTGTGTATGATACAGATTTAAAAGAGCCAATAGCTGACGGATTTTATTTCACAGTAGCATATCCACATATGAAAGGTTGTGATTTGATGAAAAATTTACTTTTTTATGGTATCAGTGCCATTTCTCTCAATACAACAGGAAGCCAACAAGAAGGATTACGTATATGTACCTCATTTATCAATGATGCTCAATACGACGAATTAGACTATCGTTTATCCTGTTTTAACAAAGACTTTTCCATTTCATAATCATTTTACCCATTTATTTCATCAACTATGAAACCAATTAAAAACCTAGAACCTTTTTCAAAGTGGATATTGCGATTAAGTGTCCTATGCTTTTTAGGAACAATCTACTATAAAGATTTACAAAAAATTGACTACCAAGATTATAACTATATCATTATGGTAGTATATATTCTTAGTAGTTTGTTACTTGTATTAGGTGGATTACAAAAAAAAGCAACACTGACAATAATAAGTGCTCTATTTTTAACACTTATTTCCTTCTACCAAATTTACCTATCATTTAACGGAAATTTTTTGCAACCCTCTATTTATCAACACCTAATGATAAGTGGAATTGGTCTATTTTTTATATCTAAAGGAAACTAGATACAAGTTGTTACCATTCTTTAACGTTCTTAAAAACTTATTGAATGAAAAATAAAATAACTTTGTACTTTCAAAATAACCAAAATTGTTCACTATAATGGCAAAAATAAAAGGTAGAGTAGTTATCGACAATGAGCGTTGTAAAGGATGCGACTTGTGTGCTGTTTCGTGCCCCACAGATGTGTTGGCGATGTCTAAAAGTGTAAACAGCAGAGGATATAACTTTTCTCATGCAGTTAATGAAGAAGCATGTATTGGTTGTGCTAGTTGTGCACTCGTGTGTCCAGATGCATGTATAACAGTTTACAAAGTAAAAGTAGAATAACAACATGGAGCAAGACATAAAATTATTAAAAGGCAACGAAGCTGTTGCCGAAGCGGCTATACGTTGTGGATGCGATGGGTATTTTGGCTACCCTATTACACCCCAGTCTGAAATTATGGAAACATTAATGCAACTAGAGCCTTGGAAAACTACAGGAATGGTGGTGTTACAAGCCGAAAGCGAAGTGGCTGCCATTAATATGGTATACGGTGGTGCAGGCTGTGGAAAAAGAGTAATGACATCATCATCTAGCCCAGGTATGAGCCTAAAACAAGAAGGTCTGTCCTATATGGCTGGTGCCGATTTACCTGGATTAGTAGTAAGCGTAATGCGCGGTGGTCCTGGTTTAGGAACTATACAATCTAGTCAAGCTGATTATTTTCAAACAGTTAAAGGTGGTGGTCATGGTGACTACAAAATGATAACATTAGCTCCTGCCTCTGTACAAGAAATGGCTGATTTCACAGTATTAGGGTTTGAATTAGCATTTAAATATAATATTGTATCTGTAGTGTTGGCTGATGGTATTATTGGTCAAATGATGGAAAAAGTACAGCTTCCACCCTATCAAAAACGTTTAACAAACGATGAAATCAGAGAAAAATATCCTTGGGCTACTTTAGGAAAACCTGCCAATAGAAAGCCTAATGTTATTACCTCTTTGGAGTTAGATTCTGCTCTAATGGAGCAACGAAATTTAAACTTACAAAAGAAGTATAAAGAAATAGAAAAAAATGAAGTAAGGTATGAAGAAATAGCTTGCGAAGATGCTGAATATTTATTAGTTGCTTTTGGCTCTTCGGCTCGTATCTGTCAGAAAACAGTGGAACTTGCAAGAGAAAAAGGTATTAAACTTGGATTGTTCCGACCAATCACCTTATTCCCTTTTCCAACCAACGAAATTTACGCATATACTAACACAGTAAAAGCCATCTTAACAGTAGAATTAAATGCTGGTCAAATGGTAGAAGATGTACGTTTGGCGGTAAATGGAACAATTCCAGTAGAACACTACGGTCGAATGGGTGGTATTGTACCTACAGCAGAAGAAATTTTGGAAGTAACTGAAAAGTTAATTGCAAAGTAATTATTCATTTTAAAACAAAATGATATTATGACAACAAAAGATATAATAAAACCCGAAAATTTGGTATATGCCAAACCATCGGTTATGAATAATAATACTATGCACTATTGCCCTGGTTGTAGTCATGGCGTTATTCACAAATTAATTGCAGAAGTAATTGGCGAAATGGGTATTCAAGACAAGGCAATTGGAGTAGCTCCGGTTGGTTGTGCTGTATTTGCCTACAATTATTTAGATATTGATTGGCATGAGGCTGCTCATGGTAGGGCTCCTGCTGTAGCAACAGGTATTAAACGCTTATTGCCTGATAATTATGTATTTACCTATCAAGGCGATGGAGATTTGGCTGCCATTGGTACTGCCGAAACAATACATGCATGTAATAGAGGTGAAAATATTGCTATCTTTTTTGTAAACAATGGCATCTATGGTATGACGGGGGGACAAATGGCTCCTACTACCTTATTAGGAATGAAAACCTCTACATGTCCATCTGGAAGACAAGAAGATTTAAATGGTTTTCCTCTTCCTATTACTACTTTAGTAGCCCAATTAGAAGGTACACGCTACGTAACACGACAAAGTGTGCATACAGCGAATGCTGTAAAGAAGGCGAAAAAAGCTATCCGAAAAGCACTTGAAAATTCAGCAGAAGGCAAAGGAACATCATTTGTAGAATTTGTTTCTACATGCAATGCTGGTTGGAAAATGTCACCAGCTGAAGCTAATACATGGATGGAAAAAAACATGATACCAGTTTATCCAATTGGCGATTTAAAAGATAAATAACAAACAACATTTGACACATGAAACAAGAAATTATTATAGCAGGTTTTGGTGGACAAGGAGTATTATCAATGGGAAAAATTCTTGCTTATTCGAGTTTACTTGAGGGGAAAGAAGTAAGTTGGTTTCCATCATATGGACCAGAACAACGTGGTGGTACAGCAAATGTTACAGTTATTGTAAGTGATAATCGTATTAGCTCTCCTATTCTTAATACTTTTGATGTAGCAATTATCCTCAACCAACAATCACTAAATAAATTTGAAAGTAAAGTAAAACCTGGAGGAATACTTATATACGACGGGTATGGTATAAGCAAAGAACCCACTCGCACTGATATATTCATATATCGCATTAATGCAATGGATACTTCAATAGCAATGAATGCTGCCAAATCATTCAATATGATTATATTAGGAGGATTACTTAAAGTATTGCCATTTGTTAATATAGAAAGTATAATGCAAGGCTTAAAAAACTCATTACCTGAACGTCATCACCATATGTTGCCTACGAATGAGGCTGCTATACGAAAAGGTATGGAGATTATTGAGAAAATATAATTTTTTTAAATAGAAAAAGGGAGTTCATACTAACATGAAACTCCCTTTTTTTTCGAAAAGATATAGGTATTACAATAGTGCGTTGATTTTATCTTCAAATACATTTTTACCTGCCGCACCTACTTGCTTATCAACAATTTGACCATTTTTAAAAAACAATACAGTAGGAATATTTCGGATACCATATTTGGTAGCTAAATCTCCTTCTTCATCAACATTAACTTTCCCAATCAATACTTTTCCTTCGTAAGCACTAGCGAGTTCTTCAACGATAGGGGTAATCATACGACAGGGTCCACACCATTCTGCCCAAAAATCTGCTACTACGACTACGTTATTTTGTAATAACTCTTCAAAATTTGATTCTGTAAATTCTTTTGCCATGTTTGTCTATTTTTATTATTAGTTGATATAAATATATATATGTGCAAATGTATATAATTTCAATGTAAAATTCTATTAAGAAATGATAAAATCAAGTATTTGATTTTCTTTCTTTTCTTTAAGAAAATGAAAGATTGGTTTATTGACTGTTATTTTCCCATCTTTTTTATTCAATTTAACAATCCAACGTGTTTCGGGATCTATAACTTCAACACAGAAACGAGTTTTTGCTTTTTTGTCTACATTTTCTGACAATAAAGCAGATAATTCGGCAATTAATTCATACGAAATATTTAAAAGGGGAATCTGTATTTTTAATTCTTCTATACCTTTATCTTTAATTGTTTCCAATAATTCAATTGTTTGAATTTTAAACACCAATTCACGTCCACGTGCTTCATCTTCTGGTTTAGGTTTAAACTTATAGCCTGCTTGTCGTTCTTGTACCACTCCATGTATCAATACATAATAATTTTCTCTCAACATATTGTCTAGCTCGGTAAATTGTTTGCCAAATACACTAATTTCATGCGATCCTGAATAATCTTCGAGTGTAAAGCGAGCAAAGGGTTGATTATTTTGAGAAATTAATCGGTTAACTTTGGTTATAATACCTGCTATTTTAACAGGATTTGAACCTATACTATCATGCAATTCTGATAATTCTTTTAATCGTGTAACATTTTGTGTACACAAGGATGCAAGTTCAATTTCGTAAAAATCTAGAGGATGAGCCGACAAGTAAATCCCAATCATGTCTTTTTCCTTAGTTAGTTTATATAAATTTGACCACGATTGTACTTGAGGAATTTCAGGTCGTTGAATAGCAACAGACTCTAAATCTCCAAACAACGATTGTTGAGAAGATTGCTGATCAAGTTGGTATCTACTAGCATAACGCATAAGGGTTTCTAAAACAACCTCTCCTTTAGAATTTTCTGCAAAGAAAGCTTCTCTTTTTACATCATCAAATTCATCAAATGCTCCTGATAAAGCCAAACTTTCTATCGCTCTTTTGTTACAAGCATTTAGATTCACCCTTTCTAAAAAATTAAAAACACTTGTGTACCTTCCATTTGCTTGCCTTTCAGTTACAATAGCTTCTACAGCACCATACCCCACTCCTTTTATGCCACCAAGTCCAAAACGAATATCGCCAGCTGGATTAGATATGAAGTTTAAATTACTTTCGTTTACACTTGGACCTAAAACTTTAATACCAAGCTGCTTACACTCTTCCATAAACTTGGTAATTTCAGTAATATTATCCTTGTTCCTCGTAAGGTTCGCCGCCATAAAATCAGCCGTATAGTTAGCCTTTAAATAAGCAGTCTGATAAGATATCCACGAATAACAAGTAGCATGTGATTTATTAAAAGCATACTTTGCAAATTCAGCCCAATCTTTCCAAATTTTTTCCAACAATTCTATTGGACCATAGCCATTTTTGGTTGCACCATTGATAAATTTAACTTTTAAGGCATCCATTTTATCCTGCAACTTTTTCCCCATAGCTTTTCGCAATTCATCAGACTCACCACGTGTAAATCCAGCTAAATCTCGACTAAGTAACATCACCTGTTCTTGATACACAGTAATCCCATACGTTTCTTTTCATCGTTTTTCCATGATGGGTATATCATACTGTATTTCCTCTATTCCATGTTTTCTGTTAATAAAGCTTGGAATGTAAGCCATCGGACCTGGTCGATACAAAGCATTCATGGCTATTAAATCCTCAAAACGGTTGGGTTTTAGTTCACGCAAATATTTTTGCATTCCGCTCGATTCAAACTGAAATGTACCGGTGGTCAATCCTTTGCTATACAACTCATAGGTTTTTTTATCATCTATGGGTATAGTATCAATATCTATAGTGATACCTTTTGATGCTTTGATATTACGCAACGTTTCGTTAATAATAGACAAGGTTTTCAACCCTAAAAAGTCCATTTTTATTAAACCAACCGTTTCAATAGTTGATCCTTCATATTGTGTAACTAAAGTTTCGGAATTATTTTTATCAATACTAATAGGAACAAAATTGGTTAAATCATCAGCACCAATAATAACACCACATGCATGTATGCCTACTTGTCTTACTGTTCCTTCAAGCATTTCGGCATATTTTAAAGTATCCGATAAGCGAGCATCTGAAGAATAACGTGCTTCACGTAATTCAGGAATTCGTTCTATACAATTAGAGATAGTTACTTTAGGCGATTTGCCATTTTCTTCTGGAAAACTAGTTGGAATCAACTTAGTTAATCTTTCTGATTCGGGAAGAGATAATTTTTGCACGCGTGCCACATCTTTGATAGCCATTTTAGTCGCCATCGTTCCATAAGTAATAATCTGAGCCACACGCTCTTTGCCATATTTATGAGCGACATAATCAAGCACTTTTGATCTGCCATCATCATCAAAATCAATATCAATATCAGGCATCGAGATACGATCAGGATTTAGAAAACGTTCAAACAGCAAATCATATTTTAAAGGATCTATATCTGTAATTCGCAAACAATATGCCACTACGGAACCTGCAGCCGAACCCCTTCCTGGACCTACTGTAACTTCCATCTTACGAGCAGCTTGGATAAAGTCATACACAATTAGAAAATATCCTGGAAAACCCATTGTTTTCATTACATGAAGTTCGAATTCGATACGTTCTTTCACTTCTTGTGCAATATTTTCTCCGTATCGTACTTGTGCTCCATCAAATGTAATTTTTCGCAAATAATCTGCTTCTAGTTTAATGCGATACAACCTATCAATACCTCCCAATCTATGTACTTTTTCCAAAGCCTCTTTTTCAGAAAGATGCATAACACCATGTTCATCTGCAGTAAACTCTTTCAGCAAATCTTGATGTGTATATTGTTGGCGATACCCCTCTTCTGTTCCAAAATCTATTGGAATATCAAAAGTAGGCATTATTGGATTAGGTTCGTCAATGCTATAATTTTCAACCTTGTTTGCAATTTCAAGCGTATTTTCTATGGCTTCGGGTAAATCTGAAAATATAGTAGCCATCTCATCCGTAGTCTTTAGCCACTCTTGTTTACTATACCGCATACGCTTTTCATCATCCAAATCTTTACCAGTACTCAAGCATATAAGTCTATCATGAGCCTCTGCATGTTCTTCTTCTACAAAATGAACATCATTGGTTGCAATAAATTTCGTATTCGTTTTACGTGCAAGTTCTATTAATACTTTATTCTGTCTTTGTTGCTTTTCAAATACATGTGTATCTGCTCCTGGTTTGTCCGTTTCATGTCGTTGCAATTCCAAATAATAATCATCACCAAAAACACGTTTAAACCACAAAATACTTTTTTCTGCTTCCTCTATATTCCCTTTTTCTACAAGACGGTGAATTTCACCCCCCAAACAAGCCGAAGACACAATCAAGCCTTCGCTGTATTTTTCTAGCAATTCTTTGTCAATGCGAGGACGATAATAATAACCCTCGATATATCCATACGAAACTAATTTACATAGATTTCGATAGCCCTTTTTATTTTTTGCTAACAATACAAGATGATTTCCACTTCTGTCTATTTCTTCTGTTTTATCAAACCGAGTACGCTTAGCTACATACACTTCGCTTCCTATAATTGGTTTGACATACTTACAAGTAGTTGCTGCAATTTTTTCTTTCCACACTTCTCGTTGTTTGTCGTCTGTTGCAGCTAGTAATTCCTTTTCTAATATAGCAATATCTTCCTTTACTTTTTTATTTTTCTTTTTGGTATAATCATAAAACTCTTTTATGCCAAACATTGAACCGTGGTCTGTAAGAGCAATAGCAGGCATGCCATCTTTTTGAGCCTTATCAACCAAGGCACTAATAGAAGACATACCATCCAATAAAGAATAATAAGAGTGAACGTGTAAATGTACAAAGGATTTCATATATAAAAAGGTAAATTATTTCAGAAATCCAAAGTTAGTGATTCTCTTAAAGTAGAAAAAATAAAATTCTATAAAGTTTTAAACAAAAAGCTAGGTCTACCCATAACTGTTTAAGTGTCAAAAGATATAGTGAAAATTTATGACCATAACATTTTTAATACATGCGGAAAATGTTCATATTCTAAAGCATGTACCTTTTGAGCAACATCATCTGGAGTATCTGTTGACAATACGTCACACGTAGCTTGAAAAATTATTTCACCATCATCGTACTTATTATTTACAAAATGTATAGTAATTCCAGTTTGTGTTTCATGAGCATCTACCACTGCTTGATGTACATAATCTCCATACATCCCCTTGCCTCCAAATTTAGGTAACAAAGCAGGGTGAATATTTACAATTTTATTTGGAAATTGTGTAATAATATTATCTGATACTTTCAATAAAAAACCTGCTAGGATAATAAAATTTATCTTTTCATCCATAAGAAAAGACAACACAGTTCCATCTTCGAACTGTTGTTTGGTAAATGTATAGGAAGGAATTAAAAGTTTTTTGGCACGTTGATGCACAAATGCATCTTGTTTATTCGAAAGAATACATGAAAAATTAACTAACTGACTACCTGTAAAATAACGAATTATATTTTCAGCATTACTTCCTGAACCTGATGCAAAAATGGCAACATTTATCATATAAAAAAGGCACTTATGTTTTATACTTTCAAAAGAAAATGCAAAGGTACAATTAAGAATTTAGATGCACAATATTAATCACAAAAGAAAATTTATTAACAACAATTCTTATTTTATTTTAAATATATCTAATTGAAATACAAATATTTAATAATAAATAAATAAGAATTATAGTGCACAAAAATTAAATACGTGTGCACATTTTTTTGAAGAAATATCTTGTATTCGCAAAAAAAAGTGTACATTTGCATCGCTAAAATTTCACAAATTTAATTTATTTATTAACTAAAAATTAAAAGTTATGTCTGAAGTTGCAGAAAAAGTAAAAGCTATCATTGTAGAAAAATTAGGTGTTGAAGCATCAGAAGTAGTTCCAGCAGCTAGCTTCACAAACGATCTTGGTGCAGATTCTCTTGATACAGTAGAAATGATCATGGAATTTGAAAAAGAATTTGGTATGTCTATTCCAGATGACCAAGCTCAAAAAATTGCTACAGTGGGTGATGCTATCTCTTACATTGAAGCAAACAAATAATTTAAGTTAACTTTATTCATGGAGTTAAAAAGAGTTGTTGTAACAGGTTTAGGTGCAGTTACTCCTATTGGCAACGATGTTCCTACATTTTGGAATTCGTTAATACAAGGTGTAAGTGGAGCTAAGCCTATTACGCGTTTTGATGCATCAAAGTTCAAAACTCAATTTGCGTGTGAAGTTAAAGATTTTGATCCAAATCAATATTTTGACAGAAAAGAAGCCCGTAAATATGACTTATTCTCAATGTTTGGCATCGTAGCAGCAAAAGAAGCGGTAGAAGATGCTGGAATTGATGTTGAGAAAGTAGACTTAGATCAAATTGGCGTTATTTTTGGAACAGGAATTGGTGGTATAAAAACATTTGCCGAAGAAGTGGCTAGTTTTGTTCAAAATGAGTCTATACCACGTTTCAATCCATTTTTTATTCCAAAAATGATTATTGATATTTTACCTGGTCATGTATCTATCATGTATGGATTTCGTGGTATTAATTTTTCTACATCTTCGGCTTGTGCTTCAAGTACACATGCTTTGGCTGATGCCTTTAATTATATACGTTTAGGCAAAGCTAACATTATGGTTGCAGGAGGCTCAGAAGCTGCCATAACTGATGTAGGTGTAGGAGGTTTTAATGCTTTACATGCCATTTCCACACGTAATGATAGTCCAGAAACAGCGTCACGTCCTTTTAGTTTATCTAGAGACGGTTTTGTGATGGGTGAAGGAGCCGGTTGTTTGATTTTTGAAGAGTTAGAACATGCTTTAGCACGAGGTGCTAAAATATATGCAGAAGTAAAGGGTGCTGGTATGACAGCAGATGCTCATCATATGACAGCTCCACATCCAGAAGGACTGGGAGCTATAAATGTAATGAAATCTGCACTAAAAGATGCAGACATGCAACCGGATGAAATTGATTATATCAATGTTCATGGTACCTCTACCCCATTAGGTGATATTGCTGAAACAAAAGCAATTAAAGGTGTATTTGGCGAACATGCATACAATTTGAATATTAGTTCGTCAAAATCAATGACAGGACATTTATTAGGAGCTACCGGAGCTGTAGAAGCTATCGCATGCGTACTTAGTGTACAAAATGACATAGTTCCTCCTACCATCAATTTTACAGAAGGCGATGAAGATCCTGAAATAGATTATAAATTGAACTTTACTTTTAATAAAGCCCAAAAAAGACCTGTAAATGCAGCTTTATCGAATACTTTTGGATTTGGTGGGCATAATGGAAGTATCATCTTTAAAAAATTTGCGAAGTAATCACTTTTTTAACGTGTACTAGCATTGATAAAACGAATTATTAATAGAATAAGGTTCATTTCTTTCACAAAGAACGAACCTTATTTTGTTTTACGTAACCTACTTGGATTTAGTCCCAAAGAAAATAGTTATTACCAACTAGCTCTATTACATCGTTCAACAGGGAAACGCAATATAAACGGCGTTATTATAGACAATGAACGATTGGAATTTTTAGGGGATGCTATTTTATCTGCTATAATCTCTGATTATTTGTATCAAAAATTTCCACTTAAAAAAGAAGGATTTTTAACTAATCTACGTTCAAAAATTGTTCAAAGAGAATATTTAGACTATCTAGCTGTCCAAATGGGTTTAGATAAACTAATGTTTTCCCAAAATAAACATATTGTCTCTAAAAATGCAGTTCATGTATATGGAAATGCTCTTGAAGCATTAATTGGTGCAATTTACCTAGATCAAGGATATAAAAAATGTCAACAATTTTTAGAGAAACAAGTTATTGAGAAACATATGAATGTGAACGAAATTGTAAAAAAAGAGTACAATTTTAAATCAAAACTAATAGAATGGGCTCAAAAAAGAAAATATTCCATTATATTCGTAGTTACAAATAGCGAAGTAAATAAAGAACAAAATATAACCACATTTTATACTAGTGTATTAATTGAAAATATAGAAGTTGGTACAGGTTGTGGTTTAAACAAAAAAGAGTCTCAACAAAAGGCAGCAAGAGATGCTTTACACAAAATAAAGAAAAAAGAAACTGGGATTCTTATCAATACTAAATATAAAGAGCGTATAGAACTAGAAAATCACTCTGAATCAAAAAAACTATAGAACTAAATCATTATTATATATGAAAGCAAGTAATCACCCTATCCATTTGGCTCATTTAGTATTTGAAAAAGCAAAGCAATATGGAGAAAGAGCAGCGTTGCACTATCGCAATGACAGTACAAAAACCTGGGTTCCTATTTCATGGAATGAAATAGCAAAACAAGTAACTTTTATTAGTAAAGGATTAGTTTCCATTGGCTTAGAGGAAAATCAAAATGTTGGTATTTTTTCACAAAATATGTGCGAAATTATCATTGCAGATTTTGCAATCATGGGTAACCATGCAGTATCAGTACCTTTATATGCTACTTCTACTGCTCCCCAAATAGATTTCATCGTAAAAGATGCTGAAATTGGTCTATTGTTTGTAGGCGAACAATACCAATATGATGTAGCGATGGAAGTAAAAAAGCACTCAAAATTTTTAAAGAAAATTATTGCCATTGATCCAAATATTGATTTAAAAAACGATCCCGAAAATATGTACTTTTTTGATTTACTTTTACTTGGACAAACTGCTAACAATGATGATATAGTTGAGAAAAGAAAATCAAAAGCATCTGAAAATGATCTTGTTAATATATTATACACTTCTGGTACAACTGGTGTTCCAAAGGGTGTTATGTTACATCAATATAATTATTCTGGAGCTATTCGCATTCACAAAGAAAGATTGGCTGAGGTTACTGATAAAGATACTTCGATGTGTTTCTTGCCCATCACACACATATTTGAGCGAGCATGGACTTATTTGTGTTTAGAACGAGGAGTTCAAGTATATGTAAATAAACGTCCCATAGAAATACAGCAAACAATACTCGAAGTACAACCTACATTGATGTGTACAGTGCCTCGCTATTGGGAAAAGGTTTATGCTGCCATTCTCGAAAAAATGGAAACACTTTCTCCAGCTTTGAAAAAAATATTTACATGGGCTATTCAAGTGGGCAAGGTGTATAATTTAGAGTATTACCGCCATCGCAAATCTGCACCAATCTTACTACGATTAAAATATATCTTGGCAGAAAAACTGGTATTTAATAAAATAAAAAGTGCAGCTGGTCTTACTAATTTACATTTCTTTCCTTGTGCAGGATCTCGTTTAGCTGATGATATTAACGAGTTTATACATAGCCTCGGAATTAATTTGGTATATGGGTATGGTTTAACAGAATCAACTGCTACCGTTTCATGTTATTATCCTGAAAATAAAGAATATATAATAGGATCTATTGGTAAAATTATGCCTGAAGTAGATGTTAAAATTTCAGATCAAGGCGAAATTTTACTCAAGGGAAGTACCATAACCGCAGGTTATTATAAACGTCCTGATGCTAATGCAGAATCTTTTGAAGATGGCTGGTTCAAAACAGGAGATGCAGGCTATATTGATGCTGCTAATAATTTATATATTACTGATAGAATAAAAGACCTATTTAAAACTGCAGGAGGTAAATACATTGCTCCACAAATGCTCGAAAGCCGATTATCTGAATTAAAATTTGTTGACCAAGTTGCTATTATTGGCGATCAACGCAAATTTGTTACAGCCCTTATTGTGCCAACATTTGATACATTAAAAATCTACGCTTCTAATCATAATATACCCTATCAATCAATAGAAGAGCTTATTTCTCATCCTGATATTATTAAATTTTATAGCGATTGTATTAAAGAACAAATGAAAGATTTGGCAAGCTACGAACAAATAAAAAGGTTTACCCTACTTCCAAAGGCATTTACGATGGAAGACGGATTACTTACAAATACCTTAAAATTAAAACGAAAAGAAGTAGCAAAAGTATTCGAAAATATAATTGAAAAAATGTATATTGATTAAAAAATGATACTAGAAAACAGACTCCACATCACAATAAAATTGTATCTTTGTGGGTTTGAAAAAATTTTCAATAAAATGATAACAATAGAACAACTAAAAGAGACGATAGAGCGCCAACAAGCGTTGAGGAGGTATCTTTGACATTGATGCAAAATTAGTGGCCTTACAAGAAGAGGAATTACGAACTCAAGACCCTTTGTTTTGGAATGACAGCAAAAGTGCTGAAATTCAAATGAAAAAGATAAAAGAATTAAAGTTTTGGATAGAAACATATAATAAAGTTTACCAAGCTACTGAAGAGCTGAAACTTGCATTTGATTTCTACAAAGAAGCTATCGTCGCTGAACAAGACGTTGATGAGGCTTATAGTGTAGCAATGGATTGCATTAGCAATTTGGAAATGAAGAATATGCTTTCAGCTGAAGAAGACAATATGGGAGCTATTATTAAAATAGTTTCTGGTGCTGGAGGAACTGAAAGTCAAGATTGGGCATCTATGCTACTACGAATGTACCAACGATGGTGTGAACGAAATACTTATAAGTGTGAACTTACCAATTTCCAAGCAGGAGATGAAGCGGGAATCAAAACAGCAACACTTCAAGTAGAGGGAGAATTAGCTTATGGATATTTAAAAAGTGAAAACGGAGTACACCGTTTAGTCCGCGTATCTCCATTTAATGCACAAGGAAAACGTATGACATCTTTTGCTTCAGTGTTTGTTACACCACTCATCGACGACTCCATCGAAATAGATATCAATCCAGCAGATATAACTTGGGAAACATTCCGCTCGGGCGGTGCAGGTGGACAAAATGTAAATAAGGTTGAAACTGGTGTACGTTTACGTTACTGGTACAAAGATACACCCACTAGTGAACCCATAGAAATTATCATTGAAAATACAGAAAGTCGATCGCAATTTGGCAATAAGGATAATGCTATGCGATTACTAAAATCCCAGTTGTACGAAAAAGAATTAGAAAAACGCAGAGCCGCTTCTGCTCAAATTGAGGCAGGAAAAAAGAAAATTGAATGGGGCTCACAAATACGTAGTTATGTGTTTGATGATCGACGTGTAAAAGACCATCGTAGCAATTATCAAACATCTGATGTACAGGGAGTTATGGATGGTGATATTGATGCTTTTATCAAAGCATATTTGATGGAATTTTCTAATTAATAACAGTAAATAACAATATATGAGTGGAATAGAATTATCTGAACAAGAAATCTTTCGTCGTCAAAGTTTAGAACAAATGCGTTCAATGGGAATTGAACCATACCCTGCAGAAGAATTTCCAACAAACGCTTTTTCTACTGAAATCATTTCTAATTTTAACGAAAATGAAAAACGTGATGTGGCAATAGCTGGTAGAATAATGAGTAGACGCATTATGGGCAAAGCTTCCTTTATTGAATTACAAGATTCAAAAGGCAGAATACAAGTATATATCTCACGTGATGAAATTTGTCCAGAAGAAGACAAGGAATTATACAATACCGTATTTAAAAAACTATTGGATATTGGTGATTTTATAGGTATTAAAGGATATGTTTTTCGTACACAAATGGGAGAAATATCTGTTCATGCTTCTGAACTCAAAGTACTAGCAAAATCACTTCGCCCCTTGCCTATTGTTAAAATAAAAGATGGTATTGCGTACGATGCTTTTACTGACGCAGAATCAAGATATCGTCAACGATACGTTGATTTAGTGGTAAACGAACAGGTAAAAGAAATTTTCTTGAAACGTACCAACGTATTTAACTCTATGAGAGAATTTATTAATCAGCATGGCTATATTGAGGTGGATACACCTGTTTTGCAACCAATTCCAGGTGGAGCAGCTGCACGTCCATTTACTACTCACCATAATGCATTAGATATACCATTATATTTGCGTATAGCTAACGAATTATATTTAAAAAGACTCATCGTTGGTGGTTTTGAAGGGGTATATGAGTTTTCACGTAACTTTCGTAATGAAGGTATGGACAGAACACACAATCCAGAATTTACTGTAATGGAGCTATACGTATCGTATAAAGATTACAATTGGATGATGGATTTTACCGAAAAAATGCTTGAAAAAATCTGTATTGATGTAAATGGAACAACCGAAGTTCCGATGGGAGAAAAAATAATTAATTTTAAAGCCCCATTCAAACGAATTTCAATGACCGATGCTATTAAAGAGCATACAGGTTTTGATATAACAGGTAAAAATGAAAAAGAATTACGTGAAATATGTAATGCACTCCACATAGAAACCGATGAAACAATGGGCATTGGAAAGCTTATTGACGAAATTTTTGGGGAAAAATGTGAAGGCAATTATATTCAACCTACATTTATTACAGACTACCCAATTGAAATGTCTCCTCTCACAAAAAAACACCGTTCTAAAGCAGGATTAACCGAACGTTTTGAATTAATGGTAAATGGAAAAGAACTTGCAAATGCTTATTCTGAACTAAATGACCCTATTGATCAACGAGAACGATTTGAAGAACAACTTCGGTTAAGTGAAAAAGGTGATGATGAAGCTATGTTCATCGATCAAGATTTTTTAAGAGCAATGGAATATGGAATGCCACCCATGTCTGGTATAGGTATAGGAATGGATCGATTAGTTATGGCTATGACCAATCAAACCAGTATACAAGAAGTATTATTATTTCCACAAATGCGTCCTGAAAAGATTGCTAAAAAAGATACCCCTGCACGATTTATAGAACTTGGCATGTCTGAAGAATGGGCACAAGCTATAGTAAAACATTCGTCTCTTTCTATCAAAGATATCGCAAGCAATATTGATGCAAAATTGCATCAGCAACTGTGTGGTATCAATAAAAAACACAAACTATCCTTACCTAATCCTACTTTAGCAGACGTACAAGTCTGGATAAAAAAAGCAAGCGAATAAAAGTATGGAACAAATGAAAGCAAAACGAATATGCATTATGGGAGGTGGAAGCTGGGCAACCGCTTTAGCCAAAATTACCATGTCAAAAGGAGATAAAATTAATTGGTACATGAGAAGACCTGAGCAAATTGAAATATTCCAACGCTTAGGAAATAATCCTTCCTATCTCAGTTCGATTAGATTTGATACAAAAAAAATAAAATTTTATGCAGACATTAACTTAGCAGTTAAAAACTCTGATATTTTAGTTTTTGCAACTCCCTCTCCTTTTCTTAAACAACATTTACAAAAACTAACACGTACATTAAGTAATAAAATAATCGTATCTGCAATCAAAGGAATAGTTCCTGATGAAAATATGATTATTAATGATTATTTTCAAAAATTCTATGGTGTTAAACAAGAAAATATTGCTATCATTGCTGGACCTTGTCATGCAGAAGAAGTTGCTCTAGAGCGTCTTTCATACTTAACCATTGCATGTGCTAATAACGAATTAGGAACATATTTAGCCGAAAGATTAAGCTGTTCATTCTTAAAAACATCTATTACAAGCGATATTAATGGCATTGAATATTCATCTGTTCTCAAAAATGTTTATGCTATTGCAGTAGGAATATGTCATGGACTAAAATATGGTGATAACTTTCAGGCAGTACTAATTTCAAATAGTATTCGTGAAATAAATCGTTTTGTAGATGCAGTAGAACGGAATAATGAGCGTAATACGCAAGATTCAGCCTATTTAGGCGATTTAATAGTAACAGCACATTCTCGTTTTAGTCGTAATCGTACTTTTGGCACCATGATAGGAAAAGGATATTCTGTAAAAACTTCACAATTAGAAATGGAAATGATTGCAGAAGGTTATTATGGAACTAAATGTATTAAAGAAATTAATGATACTCTAAATGTAGATATGCCTATTCTTGATGCAGTATATAATATATTGTACGAACGCATAGCCCCAACAATCGAAATTAAATTATTAACAGAAAAAATACGATAAAAATGGAAAACATTAAATTGGTAATTGACAATACCTTAGGTTTTATATCAAAAGATAAAGTATTTGCTTACGAAAAAGAAGTAAGTGCATGCAATAGTATGCTACACAATGGTACAGGAAAAGGAAATGATTTTTTGGGATGGTTATCCCTTCCATCAAGCACTTCTGCTGAATTAATTAACGATATCAAACAAACTGCTGATTTATTACGTAAAGAATGTGAAGTAGTAGTTGTAGCAGGTATTGGAGGAAGCTTCTTAGGTGCAAAAGCTGTGATTGATGCTTTATCTAACACATTTATTTGGTTGAAAAAAGACACAAATACACCCGTAATTGTATATGCCGGTAATAATATTGGCGAAGATTATTTAGCTGAATTAATGGATTATTTATCAGATAAAAAATTTGGTATCATTAATATTTCAAAATCTGGTACAACTACCGAAACTGCTTTGGCTTTTCGTTTATTAAAAACACAATTAGAAAAACAGGTTGGCAAAGCTAAAGCTAAAAACTTAATAGTGGCTGTAACTGATGCATCAAAAGGTGCATTGCGTACATTGGCAACACAAGAAGGTTACAAAACGTATGTAATTCCAGATAATGTTGGTGGTCGTTTTTCAGTACTTTCTCCTGTAGGACTTTTACCTATTGCTGTAGCTGGATTAGATTTAAATCAATTGTTAGCTGGGGCTAGAAAAATGGAAGAAGTGTGCGGATTAAATACTCCTTTTGCTGAGAATCCTGCTGCAATATATGCTGCAACACGTAATGAATTATATAGAAACGGTAAAAAAATTGAAATTCTAGCTAATTATCAACCAAAACTGCATTTCTTTGCTGAATGGTGGAAACAATTATTTGGTGAAAGCGAAGGAAAAGAAAATAAAGGGATATTCAATGCTGCTGTTGATTTTTCAACCGACCTACACTCGATGGGACAATGGATACAGGAAGGCGAACGTACTATTTTTGAAACAGTTATCTCAATTAAACAAGCATCCAAAAAGGTAGTTGTGCCAACGGATAACGACAACTTAGATGGATTGAACTTTTTAGCAGGGAAACGTGTTGATGAAGTAAACAAAATGGCTGAATTGGGAACTATGTTGGCTCATGTTGATGGCGGTGTTCCCAATATGAAAATTGAGGTCCCTGAATTAAATGAGTATTACATCGGACAATTAATATATTTCTTCGAAAAAGCATGTGGTATTAGTGGGTATTTATTAGGCGTAAACCCATTTGACCAACCAGGAGTTGAAGCATATAAAAAGAATATGTTTGCCTTACTTGAAAAGCCAGGTTTTGAGGCAGAAACAAAAGCTATTAAAGCAAGACTATAATATGGAATACAAAGGGAAAGAAATCATTAAAACTTTCCCTTTGTACTATAAAAAAGCGATAAAAGAATTTGCAAATACAAAAAAATAACTTACCTTTGCATCGCTTTTGAAAGAAAAGGGGCGTTTAGCTCAGCTGGTTCAGAGCATCTGCCTTACAAGCAGAGGGTCGGCGGTTCGAATCCGTCAACGCCCACAATCTTTTCTTTTAAAATACAATATAATACGGGCGTTTAGCTCAGCTGGTTCAGAGCATCTGCCTTACAAGCAGAGGGTCGGCGGTTCGAATCCGTCAACGCCCACACAACCTTAAAGTTTGTCAATTATGACAGACTTTTTTGTTTTATACTAAGCTATTTCGTACTTTTAGCATAAAAATTTTACTATGCTCAAAAGATTAAAAACCCATCTTACTTTCTTATGCTCGTTTATTCTTGTGGCACACGTATATAGTGCTCAATATCAAGGAATAATACTAGATAGTCAAAGCCATAAAGCAATTCCTTACGTAAGCATACACACTTCAAATAATCATGATATTTATGGAAGTATGAGTAATGATTTGGGCGAATTTTCAATCTCTTTTGACTTTGATTCACTTGTATTTCAACATATTAATTATACTCCATACATTTTAAAAAAACAATCGTATAAGGACACACTATACCTTAATCCTCTATCTTATACTCTAAATGAAATTGATGTTTATGCTACAGAAAGCCTCTGGATTAGAAAAAAACTACACCTTGTTGTAAAAAATAAAAAAAAGTTCTATACACTACCCTCGTCTATTCAACAAGATTATGTATATAACACATATACCTTATCAGACTCAAGTGGTTATGCATTCGAGAGCAAAGGTATATTACAATCCAATAAAAATGAATACTCAATTTTACCAATACTTTCTGCTATAAAATATAAGGATTCGACAGCAGGTACTGATTTTAGTAATCTGAGAAGAATGTTACACGATGATTTTTTACCACGCTTCACTTCAAACTTTATTAAGAATAATTCATTTCGTGAGAACAAAGGATTTAGGCATACCAATCCGAATGTTGTACAATTGTTTTATTTTTCAAATTATAAGCTTAGTGATGACGGATATTTGGTAATAGACACCTTGAAAAATGTAATACTCGAAGCTCAACAAAACTTAGGTACTCAAAGTAATATAAAAAATAATACTTCTTCTTTATTGCGTAAAGTAGCTGAATCAAGAGGTTTTACTTACAATGATTGGATTACGCAAACCCAGTATATCTATACAGAAATTAACGGCTCATACCTACTACAATCCTGTATCTACAAGCTTTATATACGTACAACAACTGAAAATAAGAAACTATCAAACTCGTATTTTGTTTCAACAGAATCAACAGTTCGTTTGAGTAATCCCACTCTAACAAATTCTGTATCAAATAGTAAGCAATTTTTGATTTTACCTAAACCTTATTACATCGTACCAATCTATACAAAAACGATGAGAGAAGAAGAAGAAAAATTGCAACGAATAAAAAGGACGTATAAAAAATTTTAAAAATAGTGTTATCTAAAATATTTTTGTGTACTTATGACAATATGGTGTACCTCCTGTTTTAGTATAATATGTTTGATGATAATCTTCTGCTACCCAAAATTCTTCTGCTTGGCGTAACTGTGTAGCTACAAAGTATCCTTTTGTTTGCAACAATGTGATATAATATGTGGCTATATCTCTTTGTTTTTCATTGGTATAAAAAATTACAGAAACGTATTGCGACCCAATATCAGGTCCTTGACCATCAATTTGCGAAAAATTATGTGTTTCGAAGAATAATTTAACGAGTGTCTCATATTGTAGTTGTTCATTATCATAAACAATTTCTACTGTTTCTATGTGCCCTGTATCTCCTGTACAAACCTCTCTATAAGTTGGAGCAAATGTCAGCCCACCCATATATCCTACTTGAGTCGCAATTCTTGGTAGTTGCATAAAATAGTATTCAGTACCCCAAAAACAACCAGAAGCAAAATAGGCTTTTTCTATCATTATTTTTTCATCAATTTTATTGATAATGAATTTACACAATGTCTTACATTCTTTTCAGTAAAACCTTCACCTTCAAATACATGTCCTAGATGTCCATGACAATTTGCACACACAATTTCAGTTCTTCTACCATCCATATCGGGAATTTCCAACACAGCTTCTTTTATAGCATCATCAAAACTTGGCCAACCACATTCCGAATCAAATTTATCATCAGACAAAAACAATGGCGTATCGCATCTACGACAACTATATATACCATCTTCTTTGGTATGTACATATTCTCCGCTAAAAGGTAATTCAGTGCCTTTATGCACTATAATGTGTTCTTCCTCTTTAGTTAGTTTGTTCATATTATTAAAAAAAATGCTAATTTTTCAATTAGCATTTAATGTTCATATTTAAAAGAATGTTTCGCATTTTCTCGTAGGTTGTTATCCTTGTTGGTAATAAAGGTAATCGTAATTGGTTTTCTAAATAACCCATTGCAGATAGAATACTTTTTACTCCAGCAGGATTACCATCGACAAACAATAGTTCAATTAATTCAGTAAACCCATGATGAATGGTTAAAGCTGTCTGATAATCACCAGCTAAGGCTAAGCGAACCATTTTACTAAATTCGCAAGGAAAAGCATTACCAATAACCGAAATAACACCTGAAGCACCTAAGGTTATCAACGGAAATGTGATCGCATCATCACCAGAGATAACTAAAAAATCTTTAGGTTTATTTTTAATAATCGCATCTACTTGAGCTATATTTCCTGATGCTTCTTTGGTGGCAATGATATTTGAAAAATCATTTGCCAAACGCAACGTAGTTTCGACACTCATATTAACACCCGTACGACCTGGAACATTATACAATATGATAGGCAATTTTGTACTTTTGGCTACTGCTGCATAGTGTTGGTAAATACCTTCTTGTGTAGGTTTGTTATAATAAGGAGTTACTGATAAAATTGCATCAACACCATTTAAATTTGCTGTTGAAATTTTTTGTACCAACGCACGTGTATCATTTCCGCCCATACCCAATACGATAGGTAACTTTCCATTTACTTTTTCCACAATAAACTGAGTTATTTCTAACTGTTCTTCAGCAGATAAGGTAGGAGTTTCAGCTGTTGTACCTAACACAACTAAATAATCAGTTCCATTTTTTAGCTGATAATCAACTAATCGAGCTAAAGCTGAAAAATCAACACTGCCATCCGTTTTAAAAGGTGTTACCAAAGCAACACCCATTCCTATAAATTTATTGCGTTCCATTAAAAAGTGTATTTTTTCTTTAAGTTGCAAAAATAGTATTTTTTATTCAAAAACAGCTACTATAAGAAAGGATTTTGGGGAATTTTGTACAATGTATAATCAATTATTATACATTACGATTTAATCTGTTTTAAATAGAAAGCAATTGTTTCTAAAAGTTTATCCTCATTAACCTGTTCCTCTTTCATTTCAATCATTAAATCGTATAAAAATTTATTTTCTTTTTTCATTGCAACCTTACAACCAACCTGTGAGTTAGCTACTATATATTGTAAAGGAATACTATCCATAAGTGATATATCTATTAATATATCTGCAGACATATTCAACGCATCAAGCATAATATTATCGTTAGGAACACAAAGCCATGAACAATCATTTTGGGTAAAGACTAACATATTGATGCGTTTCTCTTCTGCAAGTACCCCTTTTTTTACAAACAGTACAGAAAACACTGTTTTTCCCATTGCTGTAAAATCTTTAATGTTTTTGTATACTATTTCATATTTACTATAATCATCTATATAATAGAGTAATGCAACAGAAGATATGTTGTCGAATGAAAGGTATTTTTTATCTCTCCATTGTTTTTTATGAAATTTGAGTAAAAAATATCTTCGTAATTTGAAAAGAATGTTTTGTAATTGATTCATCTTTTTTAGTATAATTTTTGCCTTATTAAATAATGCTATTTTTTTAAAATAGTTTTGCCATTTTCGAGCATTGCCATAAACTCTTGTTCCGTTAGTAATGTAATGTTTAATTTTTGTGCTTTAGCCAACTTAGCAGGTCCCATATTGTCTCCAGCCACAATAAAATCAACCTGAGAGGATACAGATCCAATATTTTTACCTCCATTATTTTCAATCAAATCTTTTAGCTCATCACGCGAAAACTGAGAGAAAGTGCCTGATATAACAAATTTTTTACCAGCTAATATAGTTGATTTTAAAGCTAATTTATCCTCAGCAAGTGTAAACTGTAAACCATAATCTTTTAATTTTTGTATCAATTGTTGATGTTTGTTATTGTGTAAATACTCATATACACTTTGAGCAATCCTTTCTCCTATTTCATCAACTTCAACTAACTCCTGTATACTAGCTTCTTGTATCTTATCAATAGAATGAAATGCCATAGCTAGTTTTTTAGCAACCGTTTCACCTACAAAACGAATGCCAAGGGCAAATAATACACGTTCAAAAGGAATTTGTTTTGTATGTTCAATAGCTTCTATTATATTGTTGGCAGATTTTTCGCCTAATCGCTCTAATACAGACAATTGTTCTGCTGATAAATCATATAAATCTGATACCTTTTTTACTAAACCTTGTTGATACAATAAATCAATGGTTTCTTTTCCCAAACCATCAATATTCATAGCTTTCCGGCTAACAAAATGTTCAATTTTTCCCTTAATTTGTGGTGGACAATCATCTTCATTTGGGCAATAATGTGCAGCCTCCCCAGGTAAATTCACTAACTTAGAGCCACACTCTGGACAATGAGTAATAAATTGAATCTTACTGCCTATCAAAATTCGTGCATCTAAATCTACTCCTGTTATTTTAGGGATTATCTCCCCTCCTTTTTCTACAAATACGCTATCACCTACATATAAATCTAAAGAGGCAATAATACTTGCATTGTGTAGCGATGCTCTTTTAACAATAGTTCCTGACAATAACACTGGATCTAAATTGGCAACAGGTGTTACAGCTCCAGTTCTACCTACCTGATATGACACAGAATTGAGCCTAGTAACTGCCTTTTCTGCCTGAAACTTATAAGCAATTGCCCATCGAGGGGATTTGGCAGTTAATCCCAAGAAACGTTGCTGTGTTAATGAATTGACTTTAATAACAATTCCATCAGTTGCCACAGGGAGTTGTTTACGAGCAATATCCCAATACTCTATATACTCTAAAACTTCTTGTAAGGAACTGCACTTTTTAGTGTTTGTAGATACTTTAAACCCATACTCACGAGCTCTTAATAAATTATCATAATGAGTATTAGCAGGCAAGTTATTTCCCAAAACAGCATAAAAATAAGCATCTAAATTTCTTTTGGCTACCAGGGATGAATTTTGCAATTTAATTGTTCCAGAGGTTGCATTACGCGGATTTGCAAACAAAGGTTCGTCTTGCTCCTCTCGTTCTTTATTTAGCATATCAAATACTTCCCAAGGCATTACAATCTCTCCTCTTACTTCAAAAAAAGCTGGATACTGATTGCCGTGCAACACGAGTGGAATTGTACGTATTGTTTTCACATTGTTAGTTACGTCATCTCCCTTTTCACCATCTCCTCTTGTAATGGCTTGTTTTAACACTCCATTTTCGTAAATCAAAGAGATAGATGTCCCATCAAATTTCAATTCACAGACTAACTCAAATGGCTCATCAATAGATTTTGATACCCTTTCGTAAAAATCACGTACTTCTCCTTCTGAATATGTATTTGATAATGATAACATTGGATATTGATGTGAAACTTGTACAAAACTAGTTGTACTATCACTTCCTACCCGCTGCGTAGGAGAATTACTATCATAGTATTCTGGATGCAATTCTTCTAATGCCTGTAGGTTTTTCAGTAAAAAATCAAATTCAATATCGGAAATTGTAGGCTGAGAAAGCACATAATACTCATAATTATATTGATGTAACTGTTTACGCAAGTGCAAAATTTTTTGATGTATTTCGTTCATTATCAAATAATTATTTAACTATAAAGTAATAAGAAACTATTTGTTTCTAGTATGATTCAATAGAAATGCTATTCAGTATTACAACTCAATTGAGTAAACAAATGTAATAAAAATCGTGTTTTGATTTGGTATTTTATGTATATACTTTTCAACAATCCACAAGTATGAAAATTTTTACGTACTTTTGTCGAAAATCCATTTGTAGTTATATGCGTATAGACATCATTACAGTATTGCCTGAATTAATTGAAAGCAATTTCTCTCATTCAATTATCAAAAGAGGAATAGAAAAAGGTTTGGCAGAAGTACACATCCATAATTTACGTGATTACTCTACCAATAAGCATAAGCGAGTAGATGATTATCCGTTTGGTGGCGAAGCTGGCATGGTTTTGCAAATCGAGCCTATTGACAAGGTAATAACTGAACTAAAAAATCAACGTACATACGATGAAATAATTTTTACTTCTCCAGATGGGGAAACTTTTAACCAAAAAATGGCGAACGAACTTTCACTTGTTAATAATATCATTATACTTTGTGGTCATTATAAAGGAGTGGATCATCGTGTACGAGAACATTTAATAACTAAAGAAATTTCTATAGGAGATTATGTTCTGACAGGAGGCGAATTAGCTGCATCAATAATATCAGATGCTATCATTCGCATAATACCTGGCGTTATTTCTGACGAACAATCGGCATTGTCTGATTGCTTTCAAGACAACTTACTTTCTGCCCCTGTTTATACACGTCCTGCTATTTATAATGGATGGAAAATTCCTGAAATATTGTTATCTGGACACGAAAAAAAAATAAGTGAATGGCGTATGGAGCAAGCTCTAAACAGAACAAAAAAGCTACGTCCAGATTTACTAAAGTAACAACTTAGTAAAATTTATATGAAAATCCAAAACTCAATATTTGCCTAAACTGTAAACGTGCTTTGTCATTATTTGGCAACTTAAATGTTGAATCATACCGTGGATTTACCGAGAGGCGTGTTGTTAGAAATCTATTTATTTTAAAATTGCCATTTACTTCGGAGTCAAACTCTATACCTTTATAGTTGGTATATATCGTAGTACGTGTATCAAATTCAATCTCATTACTCAATTTATACCTATAATTTATACGCACCAAACTACCTACTTCATGTAACGATTTCTTCCCTTTATCAATTCCTAATTTATCT
>JAAYPI010000189.1 GCA_012519885.1 Bacteroidales bacterium | reverse complement strand
TCAAGGAAATCATCAACTAGGTTAAAATGATTATAAGGGTTTCTATGAAATATGCCCAGGGAAGGGATAAGGCCCTTTGCTGCTACACTACGGGCCATCATACCCCTTATAATGCTGTATCCATAATTTAAAGCTATATTAATAGAATCGCTATTATTTCTATCCCTTAAGAAATCTTCACCAAAGAGCTCCCTAAAATACATCTTTGCCGCTAGACCTTCCCTATTCCCTGTATCTCCATCCTGAACACTTTCTTTAAATTCATATAACTTTTCAATAACCCTCCTATCCTTTCCGTTTTCTTCCAGGACCTTTATTTGGTTATGAATCTTTCCTTTAATTATTATTTTCCAAAGTAGTTTTGTATTTTCCTCTGATAACCCCAGTTGGGTTTCTTGATTTCGAAAGGTTGCATAGTTCCCATTCAGAGGATTTAACACAAGTTCTGGCAATCCGTTTTTTTCACAAATAATTACACTAACATTGGCTTGACTAAGTTTACACAATAATTGAGCCGTCATATAGATCTTGTAATTATTAATGATAACAGTGTTTATATCTCCAATGGGAACAACATAAGACTCATCACCATCTTCTATTTTAAGATTATTAAGATACAGAGAAATTTTATGGCTGTTTTCAATATAAATTATTCGCCAACTCATAGTACCTATTAGTATGCCAATTTCCCATAAAATTCAAACCCCTATTTTTTCCAAAAAATATTCCTGTTGAGTTTCAAATTTATTTCCAAGAATGTCCACATGATACTTGGTTAGATTCTTAATTTTCTTTCCGATAGAAATCATTCGTTTTCCTTGAGTATTACCTGGAGATGGTCTATCAACATACCTTGTTTCAATAACATTTTTAGTATCGTTATTTACACAGTTATAGAACAACTCATACCAGTCCCAGTCTTTCTCATAACAAAACATTTCACCAGTATACAAAGAAAATAAAAATCGGGCATCTTCACTTATCTTTTTGTTTTTCTTGGCTTGAGCATATTTTTCCATGTCAATATAAAATTCTTTCCCTTTTTTCGTTATCATGTCATATGGAACAGAAATAAACTTATATAATCCATCATCTAGATAAAAATCTGCTCTCATACTCTTTATTGAAAGAAATACAGACATGTTTTTCCCTCGTTGTTTTAAGTTTTGGCGATGACTTCCTAAAGAACCATCATAAAACTTAACATCATAAATAGCTGGACCCTTATTTTTCTTAGAATATTTTTTTATCAACCCATGTTCAGCAAAATAATCAGCAAAGGGATTTTTACTGTCTGGATAACATTCAATAATTTCTTTTAACTTATTGAATGTTTGTGGATCATGGTGATACATTAGCAAATCTTCTGGCTTTTCAAGAATCTTTTTCTTTAGCTTCTCTCCACTGTTACCAGCACCCTTGCCATAAATGTTTTTATATTTAGTTATTATGAATATTTTTCCATCTCGCTCACGAGTTGATTTAATCTGCTGATCATAAAGCATTCGGTTTGGTTTCCGGTCAACCTTATGGGAATATTTAGGCTGTACTTTTTCTATATTTTTTATAAAACGAAAATACTGGGTAGTCTTAAAATCCTCTTCCTGGATTATTTCACCTGTTTTTATATTAACAAGCTTATCCTTGTATTCCTGTAATACTTCCTTATCATCAAATAGCTCCCCATCTTCTTTTATGAGCTTATTAACTTTCTTAATTAAATCTGTGTTAGAGAGTCCTGCTACAATTAATGCATCTTGCGCATGATGGGCATAAGTGGCATTTCGATCCTTATCAAGTTTTGCTTTTTTACGAAAAGCATGTGTAAAGGAACCCTTTATGACTGATACTTTAGTACCCAAACCATTTTCTTTAAAATAATCCTGGAGCAAATTCAAAACCTTTTTTGAGGCATATCGTGTATCTACTAAATTGCGATTGATAAAACCTTTAAGGTCCTGACGGGGTTCCCCTTCGTATAAAAGATTGTCCCTTTTCTTTTTCTTAAAACTGCTATTATTTAGCACCCATGTTTTAAATTCATCATAACTAATACTGCCACGGCCGCTTTTAAGATATTGATATGGAGTAAATTGTCCCTTTTTCTGATTTTCAATTGATAATACAGCAACTTTGTTAGCCATAGAATCGTCGAATGAAAGGGATATAGGTATTATATGGTCAATTTCAACAGCCCCGTTTATCACATGATTAATACTAATTGGCTTTAAAGAATATGCACATTTAAAATCTTGCTCAATTAGCAACTTTAACGCTTCAAATTGTTTGCCATTAATTTTCTTAAGATCAATAATGCTTGAAATTTGT
>JAAYPI010000148.1 GCA_012519885.1 Bacteroidales bacterium | reverse complement strand
TAACAACAGTAACAGAAGACGGTCTTCCTCCTTCTGTTTATAATCAGAAAGCAACAACTGCAAAGTCAGTTGCTTAAATAAATTTGGGGTGTTTGGGGACTGTACTAATATTGACTATTCCAAAGTGTTAGGTAACGAATCATATCAAATTCCATAGGATGTAAATTATTTTCTTTTCTTATTTCGCTGTTAGAGCCAAGAATGATAAAAAGGTTGTGATAACAGAAAGTGTTGTTACTACAATTGGTGAATACAAATTAAAATAAAAGAAAAATGAGTTTGATTTGGCTTCAATAACAGTTTCTGGTGTAATAGGATCAGTTTTTTTGAGCGTTTTTCCAAGAATATCTTTTATAACAATAGAATTATTTGCATTTTCTGTTTTATGAAAGCCACCAGCAAGAGAAACATAATATGACCAGTCTCGATCTGGAATATAAGGATAGCGACCAGGTGCTCGTACTGCTCCCGACACAGTTACAAAATACTGTCTAAAAGGGATAATGAGCGTATCATTCGCTTCAATAAAATGTTCACTTACAAAAGATGCATCATATAAAATAGGATTTAAGTTAATAGGAATTTCTTCAATTCCACGAATAATATAGGCATTGTATAAATCAGAAACTGCAGAAAATAAGCTTTTATATCGCCGCACTAAGGAAGCATAATTTTCACCTTTATTAAATTGAATTGTTACTTTATTTGTATTTTCAGGGCTTACAAAAACTGCATCTTCCGAAGAGAAAACTCCAACAGCACCTTCTATAAACATAACAGGAGAAAGATCAGTAATTTGTGGAATGCTAATAGCGTCAAGGTTTTGAAGTTTTTCGTTGTTTTCTATACTTTTACTATTAAAGAAAATTTTCTCTCCAGCTGCATAGGTGGATTCTACATAGCGCTCAAGTTCAATACGAGAAGGATCAGCCTTTGGAGTTAAACCCGAACCATAGACTTCAATAAGATCTTTGAGATTTTCACCTTCCAAAAGCTCATAAGTCCCAGGTCTCTCAACTGCTCCTGAAATAGAAACAGAACGAGAAAGCTTTCCTATGTGAATTGTATCGCCTGGACGAAGATAGGGATCTTGTGATAAATCACCATTTCGACTTGCTTTGAATAAATCATAAGTCGTGGTTTTGCCATTTTTTGATATAATTTCTATATTTCGAGTAGAAGAATACGAAGTGAGGTAGGGGTCAAGTAAAGAAGAAAGCCGTTGCAAAGCCCAAGTTTGTGGTTCTGCAGTAGCACTTACTTCACCCTTAAGAGTTACCGTAAAAACTGCAGGACTTTTGAGCACAAACTGCACTCCACTCAATGGATAGTTTTTTGAAACAATTTGTTCAACTTGATTCTTTACTTCAATATATGTTTTCCCTTCAACATCGATTACTGCAAGGTTTGAAACTCGCAATTTATAGCTTGAGTCTACAATGAGCTCATAAGTAACTGGAGTCGTGCCCGCAGCATAGCCCAAAACATAGATATCTCCTGCAGTAATATAATAATTCGGATTTGACATAGCAAGAATAGGGTTAGGAAGTTCTATATCTTTTGCCATACTAGCTATACTCTGATTTTGCTTAAGACTTTGTGAATCTCTTAACACTTGTAAATCACTTGCAGTTTGTGCATAGCTAAATAAACATGTTGTTAGTATAAAAAATATAAAAAATGCTCGTTTCATTCTTTTATTCCTTTAAGTTTCTTGAGTGCAATAGGGTCATTTTTAATATTTTGAATTGCATTCAATACAAATACAAGAAAAATTGACAGAAAAAATCCTGCAAAAGTAACAACAATACAAAGCATTCCTCTCCCTGGTTTTGATTTTTGATCAGGAATTTCTGCATATTCCAAAATTTGAAACACAGGAGATTCACTTGCCATTTGCACTTTTAATAATTCATATTGTGTTTTCAATTGCTTATAAATTTCTGTTTGTGCATCAAGTTCCCGTTTAATACGAGTGGCTTCCAACACCAAGGATGAACCATTTAAGCTATAAATACCACGAGCACTTGCTTGATCAAGAGATGCACTTTCATCTTCAAGTTTTATTATTTCATTATAGGTATTTTTTATATTTGCTTCTAAGTTTTCTTTTGAAAGCTTATTTTTATCAATACCCATTTCATTGAATCTTTTTTCCAAATACGAAACCGCATAATTTACTACTCTTTGTGCAAATGCTGGATCCTTATCTGTAAAAGAAATAGAAAAAACACCAGATTTTTCATCAAACTTTGCAGAAAGCTTTTCTCTTATTATTTTTCTACTCGATGCTTTTACAGATTTTTCCAATTCATAAAGATTAATAATATCAAACTCATCAACTATGGAATCCAAAAAGGTATTTGTTCCTGACAGAAAAACTGCAAGTCCACTATTAGATGAACCTGATGGAACAGAAACACCAGCAAGACTTGCAAGTCCTCCTAAGCCAGAAGAACTGAGCATAGATGACAAACCACCAGATGAAGACGCATCATTTATAAGCATGAGCGCTTGCGGAGTATAGAGATTTGGCAT
>JAAYPI010000147.1 GCA_012519885.1 Bacteroidales bacterium | reverse complement strand
GGCGAAATTTATAACTACGACGTTGATAAAGGTTATTTTGAATTGATTAATGGATAGCATTGCTATAATTTAATAAAAGATTTAAACATTAAATACAAACTACTAACAGGACTATAAGCAATAGCGGTTGTTAGTATATTCAAACACTCTACTTCTTATCAAGGTTAGTATAAAACTTAACAGATAATTACCATCTAATCTGCCACTTCTCATACACACAAGCGTTATGGAATACCCTAAAACAGCCATATTGTAACTATTTACTAAAAATAAAATAAAAATAGTGTATTATTCAGAAAATAATTATACCTTTGCAGATACTAATTGATACTTTTAAAATGGACAAAAAAGAGACAGGAACAGAAGAATTATTAACGATAAAAGAAGCAGCAGAGTTACTGAAAGTAACAGAAATAACTATTAAACGTTATATTGCAAAAGAAGTTATTCCTTCCGTAAAAATTGGCGGAGCAAGACGAATTGTAAAAAATGATATTTGGGATGACTTTGTGCAAAAAATGCGAGTGGAAAAACAAAAGAAGTCAAAAAAAGAAACCGACTTTTTTGTTTCAGAACCACAAACCCAATACTTAGTTAAACGAGAACTAACAAAAGAAGAACGTAAAAAAAAGATTGGCTTTAATGGTTTAACACCTACCGAATGGGCTTTACTATCTAAAAATGTGATAGTTGAAGATGAATTATTAAATCCTGTTTGGAACGATTTGTCTTCTCCACGCAACAAATATCAATTAGAACATGGTGCAGTATATCCGATTAAACTTTGTGAAAGGTTGATAAAAATGTATTCCGCAGAGGGCGACACTGTTTTTGACCCTTTTTTAGGAATTGGTACCACAATGATTGCAGCACAACAACTTGACAGGCACTGTGTGGGAATAGAGTTAAACTCTAAGTTTGCAGGAATAGCACAAAATTGGTTAAACGACGTACAAGGACTTTTTAAAAACGATAAACATTATAAAATAGTAAATGATGATTGTCGTAACTTATTACAACATGTGAGAAAAGACAAAGTCCAACTAACAATTACTTCGCCACCTTATGCTGATTTTATTCAAAAATCGTTAAAAGACCGCGAAACAGTCCATAAAACTTCTGTTATACGGCACGAAAATAACAGTACAGTAAAGCAGTACAGTGAACATGAAGACGATTTTGGCAATCTCCCATATAACGATTTTTTAGAAGAAATAAAACATATTTTGAAAGATAATTTAGAAGTTACAAAAGTGGGTGGATATTCTTGCTGGGTTGTGAAAGATTATAGAGATACAAAAAATAAAATTCCTTATGTACCTTTCCATTCTGACTTAGCACGTGCAGGCGAAGAAGTAGGTTGGAAATATCATGACCTTATCATCTGGGATCAAACAGGACAACGAAGACTAATACTTTTGGGTTATCCGAGTGTGTTATATACCAATCAAAATTGTTCGTTTATTGTAGTTTTCCGTAAAATTAAATAATATGCACTACAACATAAACTTCAATTTCGGAAACAGCGACACTACATATTTAACCCATTCGTTGCATCCATATCCTGCTAAGTTTCCACCACAGTTGCCACACACAATAATAAAACAATTTGCTCATAAT
>JAAYPI010000146.1 GCA_012519885.1 Bacteroidales bacterium | reverse complement strand
TATTTTTGAAGCGGGCATTTCTCAACCACACGAAATGCAAAAACTGCAACACATTATCCAACCTAACATTGGTATATTTACCACTCTTGGACAAGCTCACCAAGAAAATTTTTCCTCTATGGAAGAAAAATTACGCGAAAAACTATATTTATTTTCTTCATCAAAGGTATTAATCTGTAAATATAACCATGCTATTGAAGAAATATTACGCCCAATTAATCCAACTATTTCATATGTTTCTTGGTCATTTTCTATAGATGACAACCCAACGATACTCATTCAATCTGTTATAAAAAAACATACAGAAAGTAGTATTCGTTTTTGCTATCAACAACAAGAATTTTCGTACACCATACCATTTGTAGATGATGCATCTATTGAAAATAGTATACACTGTTTAGCTTTCTGCCTATGGCTTTCTGTTCCTATATACACTATCATAGATAGAATGAAACGGTTAGAACCCATTGCTATGCGACTTGAAAAAAAACAAGGAACAAACAATTGTTTACTAATCAACGATAGCTATAATTCGGACATTAACTCCTTGCATATAGCATTAGATTTGGTCGATTATTCAGCGGAAAACACCTACGATAAACGCACCGTCATTCTGTCAGACATCATTCAATCAGGCGAAGAAGAACACATATTGTATAGTAAAGTAGCTAAAGCAATACAACAAAAAAATATTTCTCGTTTTATTGGCATTGGAAAACACATATCCCAATATGCTCATTTATTTGAAGGAAAAACCTATTTTTATCACACAACAAAAGAGTTTTTATTTTCCAATATAATTGACAGTTTTCATAACGAAGCCATTCTTGTAAAAGGAGCTCGATCTTTTGAATTTGAAAAAATCATCAACAAATTAGAACTTAAAATGCACGAAACGGTGCTAGAAGTTAACCTCAATGCACTGGTAAACAACTTTAATTATTTACGCTCTTACCTATTACCCAGTACCAAAACAATGTGTATGATAAAAGCCAATGCATATGGTTGTGGTGCAATAGAAGTGGCTAAAACACTACAATACCACCGATGTGATTATTTTGGGGTAGCTGTAGCAGATGAGGGTGTTGAATTACGCAAAGCGGGTATCCATACTCCTATTATTGTAATGAATCCAGAACCAAGCTCGTTCGATTTGCTGTGTGAATACCGTTTAGAACCCGAAATATATAGTTTTAAATTACTGAAAGCTTTTGCCGAACACCTTAATAAATATGGTATTATCAACTACCCTATTCATATCAAAATAGATACTGGCATGAAACGATTGGGTTTTGAGCCTACCGATATGAATACATTAATTCATTTTATCAAAGCACAAACATCGTGTCAGGTACAGTCTATTTTTACGCATTTGGTAGGGGCTGATGATGCTATATTTGATGATTTTACGCAACAGCAACTAAAACTTTTTACCCAATGTTGTGATGTACTACAATCCCATTGTAACCACCCCATTATACGTCATGCACTAAATAGTGCTGGAGTAGAAAGATTTCCTAACTTTCAGTTCGATATGGTTCGTTTGGGAATAGGTTTGTATGGAATTGCAACATCCAACCAACATGCTATTCAGCCTTTAGTAACCCTAAAAACTATCGTATTGCAAGTAAAAAACGTAGCTGCACACGAAACAGTTGGTTATAGCAGAAAAGGTAGCTTGCACCGAAACTCCCGTATCGCAACCATCCCAATTGGATATGCTGATGGGCTAAAACGTAACCTAGGAAATGGAAATGGATATGTACTCATTGACGGTAAAAAAGCTCCTTTTGTAGGCAATATTTGTATGGATATCAGTATGGTAGATATTACAGATATACCACATGTAGAAGAGGGAGATACGGTTGTGGTGATTGGAAATCAAATACATATCAATGAAATAGCAGAAAAAGCAGGCACTATTCCTTATGAAATATTAACAGGTATATCTCAACGAGTAAAACGTATATATTTTCAAGAGTAATAAGATGAAAGGATTTGCTGTGTAAGCGTTGTGCACAAAAAGCACAAAAGAAATAACAGAACAAAATTGCAGAGAATGTAGTATAAAACTCTGTGTAAGAAAAATAACTAGATAATAACTGAATAACAGATGAAAAAAGTGTGGATGTATATTGTTTTGAGTACCGTGTTGTTTACAGGTTGCATAGCAGATAAACGCAACTTACAATTTGTGGAATCGTTGGTAGAAACAGAATTATCTAACGACGCATTACAGCTTCGCTATCGTGCTCCAAAGGGTTTTCATTTAGTTGACCAACATTATACAGATTCTATTGCCAATGTACAATTGCTACAAGATGGTTTTTCTCCCGTTGTTTTGAGTATACATGTAGACACTCTAAAAGGAGCTTCTATGATGCTTTCGGATATTCGATATCTACCCGAAGATAAATTGGAGAAAGAAATTAAAAACTACAAAAAAACATACAATCAACACAATACTTGGAATAAAGTATATCGCATGACGTATAGCCATCATAATTTTGATATAGTAGAAATAAACTGCGAAAACGATACCTACTTGCTCACAAAATTATTCTTTTACGAAGATAAGCATCCGACTTTTGTTGTTGATTATTTTATTCCAATCGTAGAAAAAGAAACATATACCCCACTTATAAATTCATCCATTGCATCGTTTGAAAAAGGATATACACTTATCTTTCATTAATGTGTTATTCAAACTCAATTTTTCCTAACTTGGGCATTAACCATAGTATATGTGCTTGTCTTTTACGCATATAAGGACCTGGATGTGTTATGCTATACTTACGTGGATTAGGCAACGATGCTGCAACCAATGCGGCTTGAAAAGAAGTTAATTTCTTAGGCGGTTTATTAAAATAAATTTCTGAGGCTTTTTCTATACCGTAAATACCATTTCCCATTTCAATCACATTGAGATACACCTCCATAATACGCTCTTTGGACCAAAAAATCTCAATCAAAACCGTAAAATAAGCTTCCAAAGCTTTACGAACATACGTACGACTCGGGGTTAAAAAAACATTTTTGGCTGTTTGTTGTGAAATAGTGCTCCCTCCTTTTAATTTTTTCCCCTTCTTGTTATTTTCAAAGGCTTTTTTCATTCCTTCGATATCAAAACCGTAATGGTCTAAAAAAAGATTATCTTCTGAGGCAATAACAGCACGTACCATTTTGGGTGAAATTTCGTCTATTGGCACCCAGCCTCTTTCTAATCGAATGGGTTTACCATCAGCCACTTGTTCTGCCACCCTAATAATCATTAAAGGAGTAATATAAACAGGCACAAAACGATACAATATAACGAGCAAGATACTGGATAAAAATAATCCAAGTACGATGTTACGAAGAATACGCACTACTTTCATTCAAATTGGTAAATTTCTTATAGCAAAAATATACCTAACTCTTTACATTCTTTACGCATACTATCGGGCCAAATACTTGCTTGTATCTCACCTACGTGAGCCTTACGTAACATAAACATACACAAGCGAGACTGACCTATACCACCACCAATAGACAAGGGTAATGAACCTTCTACTAAGCGTTTGTGGTAATAAAATTGTAAACGTTCTTCTGTATGTGTTATAGCTAATTGTTTGATCAACGCATCTTTATCTACGCGGATACCCATAGATGATAATTCTAAAGGCATTTGCAAAACAGAGTCCCACACCAAAATATCACCATTTAATCCTGCTAACCCATTTTCGCCTATGGTAGTCCAATCATCATAGTCTGGAGCACGACCATCGTGTTTTTCACCATTGGCTAATTGCCCCCCAATACCCATGATAAACACGGCTCCATGTTCTTTGGTAACCATGTATTCGCGTTCTTTGGGTGATTTATCTGGATACATTGCCAACAATTCTTCGGCATGGATAAAGAAAATATCGCGAGGTAATGACGGTTTGATAGTAGGAAAATATTCATATACAGCATATTCGGCACGTACCATTACGGAATATATACGTTTTACTACTTGTTGTAAAAATGCAATGGTTCTGTCTTCTTTTGCAATCACCATTTCCCAATCCCATTGGTCTACATACAAAGAATGTAGATTATCTAGCTCTTCATCAGAGCGAATAGCATTCATATCCGTATATACACCATAGCCATTCTCAATAGCATAGTCGGCTAAAATAATGCGTTTCCACTTTGCCAAAGAGTGTACAACCTCTGCTTTTACATCACCCAAATCCTTTACAGGAAAACTAACAGCACGTTCTACCCCATTTAAATCGTCGTTAATCCCCATACCTTGTAATACAAACAAGGGAGCAGTTACACGACGTAAACGTAGTTCGGCAGAAAAACTAGTTTGAAAAAAATCTTTCAGAATTTTAATAGCCAATTCTGTTTGTTGCAAATCCAATAAGGATGTGTAAGTTTGAGGCACAATGAGTTTTCCCATAAAAAATTGCGTTTTTTTAATAGTGGTTGCAAAATTACAGAATATTATTGTAAAAAAAGAACATATACCTATTTTTATTAGCAATATAACATAAAAACAGCGAAAGAACGTGCAAAAAGACATCTAGTGATCATTATTTATTTACATACCCATCAGGATAAATTACTATTTGCCTCTATCATTAAAAAAAAAGATGTATTTTTGCACCACTTTATATCACGGTCCTATAGTTTAATGGATAAAACGTAAGATTCCGGTTCTTATGATGGAGGTTCGATTCCTCCTAGGATCACAATAAAGATTGATAAAAAAATCTCTCCCCTATCTTCCCTTGTATTACACACATTTTACACTGAAAATTAGCCTCAATTATTTTGCTGGCTAAAAAAACTTTAATAACTTTACGCAAATATTTTAAAGAATATAAACCGAAGGAGTGGTTGTTTGATGGAGAAAATGGGACAGACTTAAGATATATTCAAAGTTTATTAGGTGATTCGAGTAGTAAAACAACTGAGATATATACACATATTACAACCAAAGGCTTTGAAAAAATAAAAAATCCTTTGGATAAATTAGAAATTTAATAAAATTAACAAATGGATAGGTGCCACGGTATACTTTTATTAGGAAAATATAAACTGCATATTATCAGTAGTTTAAACAAATACGAATAGGTGT
>JAAYPI010000145.1 GCA_012519885.1 Bacteroidales bacterium | reverse complement strand
GTAACAACCAGGTAGCCCTGCTCCCCGGGTTTTACAGGTTCCCCCTTTTCATTAAAAACATCCGCCTCCGATCCGGGGAAGGACCAGCTCGCCGCTCCAGGCCTCAAATAGGTGTCTCCCGGGAGGGATGTTGTCAAAAAAACCGCGTATGTCGCAGTCGTAGATATGATTGTATCCTGTTTCAACATTCCATAGAATGAGCTGGACTGCCCGTGTCGCTCCCAAGTTGGGACGATACCCGCAAGAGCACCTATGGGAAATATCCTTTTCGAATTTCGGTTGGAGTATATCCACCAGAGTTTGCTGAACAATCCTGTCTTCCAGTGTGGGAATACCAAGCGCCCTCATCTTCCCGTTTTTCTTTGAGCAGCAGATACTGGCTTCCCGTTATTTTCGCACAGTCGCCGACCTGCCCGGCCGCACATGCTTCACGCTTTCGCATTTGGCCCGTTTTTACTTCCTTAACGTGGCCGCTGTTCTTAACAGCAACATTGTTGTATTAGTATACAACGGATGCGACTGACCGTCGTACAATAACGCCCACCTATATAACAAGGTGGGCTTAGGGGTATAATATTTTACCTGTATAACCAGTAAACAGGATTTGAGTCTTGGGGTGGTCAACTTTTTTGTTACCGAAACCCTGAAAGTGGGCAACTTTTATTTTGCCATTTACAACTCCGCCCCGCCTGGTTTTTGGTTATTACATGAAAGGGAGATTAACTAAATCCTTTGTCTTGACAGTGAAAGACAACTACATTAATCCTGTTTCGAGAAAATTATTTTTGAGTAATATATTGATATATTTTAATTATGTCGCTCTGTGAGTCAGCATCAAGCTTATCTTTTATGTTTTTCCGATGTTGATCTACAGTTTTCATGCTTATATACAGTTTTTCTGAAATTTGTTGCCGGCTGTTACCAATAGCTGTGAGCATAAAAACTTCTTTTTCTCTAGGTGTTAACTTATTAAACTTATCATAAATATCTTCAGTTTCTATGTTACTTTTCCTAAAAGATATTTTTGTGTAGGGAAAAGAAGGGCTCAAGTACAATTTACCTCTACTAACCTCTTCAATTGCATTTTGGATTTCATTGAATGCGTCATCTTTGATGATAAAACCTTTGGCACCTGCTTTTATCGCTCTTTTAACATATGAAGCATTAGAATACATCGATAGAATAATTACTTCAGTTTTAGGAAGTCTTTTCCTAATGATGTCTGTTGCTTGGATACCATCCATTTCTGACATCATAATATCCATTATAACTAAATCAGGGCATAATTCCTCAGCTTTTTGAACTGCTTGTAAACCGTTTTCAGCTTCGCCTATAACTTTTATATCCAACTCCAAATCGTTTTCAAGTAATGAGCGAAGTCCATTGCGAACAATTGTATGGTCATCTGCTAAAAGTATTTTCATTTTATATCCTCCACATCAGCTTAATTTGTTAGGAATTTTAATAGAAATCGTAGTACCTTTATTGTATGCTGAAAACACTTCGAGCTCTCCTCCTAACACCTCAACCCTTTCTTTCATACTTGTCAATCCGATTTTATTAGTGTTTTTTACGGCTGCAAGATCAAATCCAACACCATCATCAACAATACTTACAAATACGGCATTAGAGGTGTTTTTTAAATTTATTTGGGCTTTAGTCGCATGAGAATGACGAATAATATTAGTAAGGGACTCTTGAATGCACCGATATAGTATTGTTTCAATTTCTTCAGGAAGCGTGACTTCGAAACCATTACTGTTAACTTCAACAGTTAAATCTGAATAATAACATATATTATAGATAAGATCATCTATGGCATCTTTAAGGGTTGTCCCTTCCAGAAAAGGTGGACGAAGAGATGTTATTTGATAACGAATATTATTAATTGCTTTTTGTAACAACTGAATGCTATGATTAAGATTAATTGGTGTTCTGGCATTGATTCTTTGTAGTTCCATTTTAGCCATAGTAAGAGCTTGGCTTGTTTCATCATGTAAATCTGCTGCCAAACGTCTTCTTTCCTCTTCCTGTACTTTTAAAATTTCTCTGGATAATTTGTAAATTTTATTGTAGCTTTTCTTCAATTCTTTTTCAGCCAATCTTTGTTTTGTCACATCTCGCCCAACAGCCTGCCCTTCAATAATATTACCCTTATTGTCGAAAATAGGATACATTTCCCAGGATAAAATTTTGAAGCCATTAACAGTATAAACTTCTGTTTCTAGATTTATAATTTTTTGACCCGATAGTACTCTTTCAAACGACCCAATTGCACCGGGAATTTTTTTTGGATTGAAAAGCTGTCCTGTAATCTCGTCCTTGCTTTCTCCAAATGTTTCACAATAAGCCTTGTTTACATAAGTTAATTGCGTTTCATTATTAAATCTTATAACTAGATCTTGTTGTGATTCAAGTATATCATTTAATTGTCTTTTCTGCTGATATAAAAGATCTTCTGCTTTTCTTCTTTCGATAATAATAGCCATAATACCGGCCGACCAACTCATAATTTCCATCGCATCTTCACTCGGAGGCCCTATTTGATCGCTATAATTAGCTATAGTCCCAACAATTTCACCATTAGAATCAATGATAGGTTCCGACCAACACGCTCTTAAATTATGTTTTAAAGCAATACGGTATATATCTCCCAGACAAAGCCAGCGCAAATCATTTTCGATATCGGTTGCTATAATTTTGCTCTTATAATATGCTGCTGAACCGCAAGAACCTATATTGGGACCTATAGACATACCTTCTTCCTTTAACAAGTAATTATATTCGTCCGGAAGGTTAGGTGCTGACGCAAGATAAAGTTTTTCCGTTTCCTCATCCAAAAGCATGATACAAGCTTTTATTGAAGGATCGAACTGTTCTATAATAAAAGCTATATTGTCAAGTATTTTATTAAAATCCTCTCCTCGCAAAACAAGATTGAATATATGATTTTCGCTCTTTTGTAGCTCTTTTTGTTTTTGTATTACTGTTATATCTTCAGCATGACAAATTACATATTCTACCTCATCATTAATATCTAGCTTAGGTGTCCGTGTAACACAAATAAGTCTACGTTCACCCTTTGAATTAGTAATCCATTCTTTTGTTTTTGTTTGACGCTTGCTTTCAAAAACTTCTTGATTATTTTTTATATGAACATCTGCTTCCTCTTTTTTATGGAAAAATACGGCAGGGTTTTTGTTTTCCATTTCTTTCTTCTCTCTACCAAAAAAATTCGCACACACTTTATTAACCAAACCATATATTTGAGCATCTTTTAAATACCAAACTTGAATTCCAATGTTATCTAATATCAAAAATTCTAATCGGCGACGTTCTAACTCATCACCAATTTTGTATAAAACCGGGTACAAAAAATCAGAACTAATGCGTTTGCTTTTATAAAAAACAACTAAAGCCATTAAATTTTTAAGACTAGTATAAACTGGAAAATAATAGTAGTTTCCGGAAATACGTGGTTTTAAATCATTTACACTTAAAACAATGCTTTTTTTTAGAAAAAATCCATTAGTGTTTACCTTTAAGCATGCTTTATTTCCTTCGCATATATATATTGCTCCGTCTTTGGCATTAACATAAAAGAGCAACACCTCTAGCGTTTGATTAAGAAATTCTTTTAAAGTTGGAACGGTAGCACTAATCTGGTCAATTTTATTTATGATTTCTAAATGCTTATATTTGACTATTTTAAAACACCTCCATTTTCAAAATTGTGATTATTCTATTTTCAAGTCGATAACTCACATAATTTTCTAATAATTTGTTATTAACATAATATCATAATTTTGTTAATATTAATGCATACCTCAATTCGTTTATGATTGAAGAAAATCAGTACTTTTTTAATCATTACAGACGCGTTAAAGCATGCAGGCAAACCTTAAGAATTAAATCAAGTAACTACTCAGCTCTTTGACAAATAACTATAATTCCGGAACAAAAGGGTTTCCTTCCAGTGCAGATTTAATAGCGCCAAGTATGGGCGCAGAATTCTTTCTGGCCGTAGAAATATAGCTTCTAAT
>JAAYPI010000144.1 GCA_012519885.1 Bacteroidales bacterium | reverse complement strand
TTGAGTTAACAGATTCTACTGCCTATGATAAATTGATTCAGCTAAATGCCTTTAACCTTACTATTCCAGGTGTGCCAGTATTGTATTATGGCGATGAAATAGGCGACCCAGGTGCAAACGACCCAGATTGTAGACGATTTATGCGTTTTGGCGAACAATTAGTGCCAGCAGAAGAGCGTGTATTAAACACTGTGGCTCAATTAGGTCAGCTACGTAAAAACAACCTAGCACTTATATATGGTAATTTTATTGAATTGCATCTTGAAAGAGATTCGTGGGCATATGCACGTAATTATTTCAACGAAGTAGCTATCGTAGTATTTAATCGCCAAACAACGCCTAAAACCATTGAAATTGAATTACCAACAATTTTGCAAAATAAACAATATGCGGCTAATTTTGGAAACAATTTTACTGTAAACGCTAACAAACTCAGCATTACTGTGGCAGGTAATGGATTTGAGGTGTTGACCTTGAAGAAATAAATTCCAAAAAAAATAATTCTGAATAGAGGTTGCTTTATACAAGGCAGCCTCTATTTTTTAGTGCAAAAACCTTATGCAAACTTACATCGCTGTGTACTATTCTCACACGAATAACGCACGAAAATACACGAAAAAAAAACATATTACTCTGTGTCTCTGTGTAACCTCTGTGCTACTCTGTGTAAGATGTCTCACACGAAAAACACGAAGATATCTATTCCGCTCCGATGGAGCTAATTGGTACTGTACTGTATATTTTCTATTATGATGTAGCCCCTACGGGGCATCAGAGATAGCTATTATTTGAGAAATTGACAAATAGTAAGCAGTTGAGCTCCAGAGGAGCGGAATAATAATAGCATTAGCCTAGATTAGACAATGTAAGCCCCCTAGGAGCGACATATTACTACGCAGATAGTGTCATATTTTGAATAAATTATTTAACTCCGTGTCCCTCTGTAAAACCTCTGTGAAACTCTGTGTAAAAATTCCTTTCACAAAATTACAATATGACAAAAATACCCATTCTCCATTTATAAAAAACGACTTAACTTGTTTTAATTAGATTTTTCTGTAACTTTGCGAGTTAAATGAAAACACAGAAAATGACAGATATTGCATCCATTTTAGAACAAAGAATTTTGGTACTCGATGGAGCCATGGGTACCATGATACAAGAATATCGTTTGCAAGAAACAGATTTCAGAGGAGAGCGATTTCAGGCACATACCCACAGCCAAAAGGGGAATAATGATTTACTTACCCTATCTCAACCTACCATAATAGAAACCATATACCGCAAATACGTAGAAGCAGGTGCGGATATTATTTCAACCAATACATTTAATTCCAATCGAATTTCTATGTCCGATTATGGGATGGAAAACCTGGTGTACGAGTTAAATTATGAAGCAGCAAAACTCGCAAAATCAGTTACCACGCACTATACAACAAGCTCAAAACCATTGTTTGTAGCAGGAGCTATTGGACCGACCAATAAAACCATGTCGATGTCTCCCAAAGTAGAAGATGCAGGCTATAGGGAAATATCGTTTGAACAATTGGCAACGGTATATGCTGAGCAGGTAGAAGCATTGATGGCAGGAGGAGTAGATGTGTTGTTAGTCGAAACAATTTTCGACACGCTCAATGCAAAAGCAGCCATCTATGCCATACAAGATGTATTTGCACGCTTGGGAAAAGAAATTCCCATCATTATTTCAGGTACCTTACTCGACAAAAGTGCCCGTACGCTGAGTGGACAAACGCTCGAAGCTTTTGTAATATCTGTGTCTCACGCTAAACCTTTGGCTATTGGCTTAAACTGTTCGACTGGAGCATCTGATATGTTGCCTCATATCATTGAATTAGGAAAACTGACAGATACGTTTGTGAGTGCATATCCCAATGCAGGTTTCCCGAACGAACTGGGTAAGTATGATGAAACACCTCAGCAAATGTCTAACCAAATTGAAGAGTTTTTATCACATCAAGCGGTTAATATTATTGGAGGATGTTGTGGTACTACTCCCGAACACATTACCCGTTTTGCACAACTTGCAGCTAGTGCTACACCTCACCAACGTACTACTTTGGAACCATTCACTCGCTTGAGTGGATTAGAACCAATGGTAATCAAAAAAGAGAATAATTTTGTAAACATTGGCGAACGTACTAACGTGGCAGGGTCAAAAAAATTTGCACGCTTAATAGCCGATAAAAAATACGAAGAAGCCATACAAATTGCTCGTCAGCAAGTAGAAGGAGGAGCTCAAATTATTGATATTTGCATGGACGATGCTATGCTCGACTCCGCTGCTAGTATGACTGATTTTCTACAATTAGTTGCCACAGAACCCTCAGTAGCCAAAGTGCCAATTATGATTGACTCCTCAAAATGGGAGGTATTAGAAGCTGGTCTTAGGTGCGTACAAGGCAAATCAATTATTAATTCTATTTCGTTAAAAGAGGGAGAAGAAGTATTTCTTAATCACGCAAAAAAAATTCGTCAATATGGAGCAGCCGTGGTAGTGATGGCATTTGACGAACAAGGTCAAGCCGATACATTTGAAAAACGCATAGCTGTATGCCAACGTGCCTATACACTATTGACTAACATAGGTTTTCCTGCCGAAGATATCATTTTTGATCCCAATATCTTAGCTATTGCTACTGGACTTGAGGAACATGCTAATTACGCAATTGATTTTATTCGTACCGTAGAATGGATAAAAAAAGAACTTCCTTATGCCAAAGTAAGTGGTGGAGTAAGCAACCTATCCTTCTCGTTTAGAGGGAACAATACGGTGCGAGAAGCCATGCATTCGGTATTTTTATACTATGCTACGCAAAAAGGTATGGATATGGGAATAGTAAATCCAGAAATGCTCGAAATATACAGCAACATACCAACCGACTTGCTTGAACTAACAGAAGATGTGATTTTTAATCGCAGAGCCGATGCTACAGAACGATTGATAAACTATGCCAACGAAGTTAAAAGTAACACCAGCAAAGAAACAAAAATAGATGAATGGCGTACCAAGTCATTACAAGAACGTTTAGGACACGCTATTATTAAAGGCATTTACGATTATTTAGATACCGACCTCACAGAAGCTCGTACACAATATGCCAAAGCATTAGAAATAATCGAAGGTCCACTCATGGACGGAATGAATATTGTGGGTGATTTGTTTGGTTCGGGAAAAATGTTTCTGCCACAAGTGGTAAAAAGTGCACAAGTAATGAAAAAAGCCGTTGCCTTTTTACTCCCCTATATCGAGGCAGAAAAATACAGCAACAGTCAGAATGCTGGCAAAATTGTGATGGCTACAGTAAAAGGCGATGTGCACGATATTGGTAAAAACATTGTAGGAGTAGTACTTGCCTGCAATAATTTTGAAGTTATCGACCTTGGCGTAATGGTGCCTGCATCAGAAATATTACGCAAGGCCAAAGAAGTAAACGCTGATATCATCGGATTGAGTGGCTTAATAACCCCCTCGCTCGAAGAAATGGCATCGGTAGCAGAAGAAATGGAAAAACAAGGTTTTACCTTGCCTCTGCTCATTGGAGGAGCTACTACCTCCAAGTTGCATACCAGCGTGAAAATAGCTCCTTGTTATAGCCACGGTGTAGTTCATGTAATAGACGCATCAAAAACCATTCCAGTTGCTAAAGCATTGTGCGATAGAAACAAAAAAGAGGCTTTCTTAGCTGAAATTGATATACAACACCGAGAAACCAGAGAGAAATATGCCTCGTTGAAAAAAGTAGAACTTATTTCATTGGCTGAAGCACGTAACAATGCCCTACAAATAGATTGGAAAAAAGAACAGATTCATGTTCCCAAAATAACAGGCTTGCAAATTTGGAAAAATTACCCAATTGAAGAGCTTATTCCATATATAGATTGGACATACTTTTTTGTGGCATGGCAGTTAAAAGAAAAATACCCGAAAATACTAGAAGATAGCCCTTTTAAAGAAGAAGCTATTAAGCTATTTGCTGATGCCCAAAAGATACTTGAGCGTATGGCAACTGAAAAATTGGTAGTCGCCAATGGAGTATTTGGCATTTATCCAGCCAATACGGTAGAGGATACCGTAGAAGTATATGCTGATGAGAATCGCGAAAAACCAATCGCATTGTTTCATTTCTTGCGTCAACAAACAAAGAAGAAGAACGACGAAAAAAACCTTTCGCTTGCCGATTATATTCCTCCTAAGAAATCAGGGATAGGCGGTTATATTGGCGGTTTTGCTATTACTGCGGGCATACATCTTACAGAATTAACAGATAGTTACGAAAAAGAAGGCGACGACTATTCTGCCATTATGTGCAAAATATTGAGCGATAGATTAGCCGAAGCATTTGCCGAAAAATTACATGCTGATATACGTACAACCTACTGGGGTTACGAAACAATACACGCAACACCACAAGAAATGTTTGAAGGCAAGTACCAAGGCATTCGACCCGCCATCGGCTACCCATCAATTCCCGACCACTCTGAAAAAGAAACCTTATTCAACTTGCTACAAGCAACTGAACATACAGGCATTACCTTGACAGAGAATTACGCCATGTTTCCGAATGCAAGTGTTTGCGGTTTGTATTTTGATACTGCCAGAGCATCGTACTTCAATATAGGACGAATTGGAGAAGACCAAGTAAACGATTACGCCAATCGGAAACAAATTGATATCACTTTTTTAAAAAAACTCATAGCAAAAAATTTAGAATAAAATAAGTTTTCGTAATTTTGTTGGCTTAACGAAAAAATACAACATGAACGTAGCAGATAAACTCAAACAAGCAACATCGCCCCTTTTTACTTTTGAACTATTACCTCCCCTTAAAGGAAAAGGAATTGATGCCATATACAAAGCGATAGACCCTCTTTTAGCATTCAATCCTTCGTATATCAATATGACCTACCACAGTGCCGAAGTAGTATATAAAACCTTGGCGGATGGTAAAATTGAAAAAAGAACCGTTAAAAAACGCCCTGGAAGCGTAGCATTAGCTGCTGCTATCAAATATAAATACAATATTGAGGTAGTGCCTCACGTTATTTGTAGCGGTTTTAATCAAGAAGAAACAGAAAATATATTGATTGATTTTCATTTTTTGGATATTCATAATTTATTGGTACTTAGAGGCGACCCACCAAAAGGAATGCGTGTATTTCAACCAAAAGAAGACGGACACGAGCATACCTTAGGGTTGATGTCGCAAATTAACAACATGAATAATGGACGGTATTTGGATGAAAATTTAAAAAATCCTGAAAAAACCACTTTCTCGATGGGTGTAGCAGGATATCCTGAAAAACACATGGAAGCTCCCAATATGGTATCTGACATGAAATACTTAAAACAAAAAGTAGAGAATGGTGCTGAATATATTGTGTCGCAAATGTTTTTTGATACACAAAAATACATTGATTTTGTACATCAATGTCGCAAAGAAGGTATCCTCGTGCCGATAGTACCAGGCATTAAACCCATTGCTAGTATGAACGATATCAAAGTATTACCACAAATTTTTAATATTGACTTACCCGAAGAATTAGTGGTGGAATTAAAAAAATGCACAACAAACGATGAAGCCCGACAAGTAGGTATCGAATGGTGCATAAAACAATCAAAAGAACTTATTGCCTTTGGTGTGCCCAGTTTGCATTACTATACCTTAGGAGAATCGGACAATATACAAAAAATATGCAAAGCGGTATTTTAACAACAATAATATAAATAGATAGTATATATTTTTTTCTTTTTATTGTATCTTTGCAAGCGAAAAAACTTAAACCACAAAACACATAACATTATGACTAAAAGTGCATTACAAATCGCAAGAGCTGCCTATCAGCCAAAATTACCTAAAGCCTTAAAAGGGAAAGTAGCTATTAAAGAAGGTGCTGCTACCCAATCAGTAGCCGACCAAGATGCCATCAAATCATTGTTTCCAAACACATATGGCATGCCCATTATTAGTTTCGAATCATCAGACAAAGGTATAGAAGTAAGCAAACCTATTTCAGTAGGTGTTATTTTATCTGGAGGTCAAGCTCCTGGTGGACACAATGTAATTTCTGGTATTTTTGATGGCGTAAAAAAATTGCATAAAGACTCTAAAGTGTATGGATTTTTGGGCGGACCTGGTGGTTTAGTTGACCATAAATATATTGAACTTACAAGCGAGATTATTGATGAATACCGCAATACTGGAGGTTTTGATATTATTGGTTCTGGTCGCACAAAATTAGAAGAAACAGCACAATACGATAAAGGCGTAGAAATTTGCAACAAATTAGGCATTCAAGCACTTATTGTTATTGGTGGAGATGATTCAAACACAAATGCGTGTGTATTGGCAGAATATTATTTGCAAAAAAATACAGGTATTCAAGTAATTGGTTGCCCAAAAACCATTGATGGTGACCTTAAAAATGATATGATAGAAACATCATTTGGATTTGATACTGCTTGTAAAGTTTATTCAGAACTTATCGGCAATATCATGCGTGATGCGAATTCTGCAAAAAAATACTGGCATTTTATTAAATTAATGGGACGTTCAGCTTCGCATATCGGACTTGAATGTGCTTTACAGACACAACCAAACATTTGCATCATTTCGGAAGAAGTAGAAGCAAAAAAACAAACGCTAAAAGAAGTGGTTGATAGCATTGCTAAGGTGGTAGCTACTCGTGCTGCGAAAGGTAATAATTTTGGTATTGCACTTATACCAGAAGGATTGATAGAGTTTATTCCTGAAATGAAAGTTTTAATTTCGGAATTAAACGACTTGCTAGCACACGAATCGGATGTTCAAAAAGCACTCAACGGATTAAGCAAAGCAAGTGCTGAAGTATTCTGTAGCTTACCAGAAAATATTGCTAAGCAATTAACCCTTGATCGCGACCCACATGGTAACGTGCAAGTATCGTTGATTGAAACAGAGAAATTGTTGATTGAAATGGTAGGTAAACGATTGAAAGAGATGAAAGCCGAAGGACAATACACAGGTAAATTTGCTGGCTTAGGACATTTCTTTGGTTACGAAGGACGTTGTGCAGCTCCATCAAACTTTGATGCTGACTACTGCTATTCTTTAGGATACAATGCAGCTCAATTGATTGCAACAGGCAAAACAGGCTATATGTCGTCTATCCGCAATACTACTGCCCCTGCAGAACAATGGATTGCTGGTGGTGTACCTGTTACTATGATGATGAATATGGAACGTCGTCATGGTGCAATGAAACCTGTAATTCAAAAAGCATTGGTTCGTTTAGACGGTGCTCCATTTAAAACATTTGCAGCTAATCGCGACAAATGGGCTACTGACTATTGCTATGTATATCCTGGTCCAATACAATATTTTGGTCCAACAGAAGTATGTGACCAACCTACAAAAACTTTGCAACTAGAACAAGCAGCCAGATAAATTATAATCTCAGTTGATAATAGCCTCTTAGTTACTAAGGGGCTATTGTTTTTTTATTAATATATGTTAACGAATGGGCAATTTTATTAAATTCCACTTATATTTGTATGGTTGTTAATCAAATAATTTTCCATTATTCATTTAAAACTACTACATTATGAAAAGAATTATTACAACACTATTTATTACAAGTTTAGTAAGTTTTGGGTTATTTGCACAAGGAACAAATTTTGCTCGTTCGGAAGGAAACGTAACAGTGGATGTTAACTTTAGACCAGGTGTCAATGCTCCATTAGCCCTTAACCTTATTCAAGGACGTTATTTCTTAAGTGAAACTACGGCAATTCGTACCGGAATAAACCTTACGATAGCATCTAATACAGATAAGGATATTACGCCTGGTGCTGGTGCTGGTGGCTCTGTATTGACTGAAGATTTGCTTAATCGTACCATTGCATTTACCTTAAATCCTGGTATTGAGAAACAATATCCGATTACAGACAGATTAAGTACATATATTGGGGGAGATATTCTCTTTACGTACAATACCGATTATACGTTATACGAAAATAGCAATTCAATAAAGATAGAAACAAAAAATGCAACAGGAAGTACTACGTATGGAGCACAATTTGTTGCTGGTTTTGATATTGCCATTTTTAAAGGATTGTATTTGGGAGCAGAGCTTAATTATGGTGCTACATGGACTACATTTGCGGATCAAGTAGTGATAAATACAGCTGGTGGCGTAGAAACTACAACGACTACCGAAAACAACAATGTTAACTTTAACCTTACACCAAACATTATACCTTCTATTCGTTTAGGTTGGACTTTTAAATAATTCTTTTTACTTACTTGGTAAATAAAAAGCAGCTATTTTAGCTGCTTTTTTCGTATAATAATAACGAATAAATTAGATTTTTGATTTGACAAACACAAAAAATTACGTACATTTGCATTCCCAATAGTTCGGGGTGTAGCTCAGCCCGGTTTAGAGTACACGTCTGGGGGGCGTGTGGTCGCAAGTTCGAATCTTGTCACCCCGACTAACAACAAAGCAAGACTTTCCACAAGAAAGTCTTGCTTTGTTGTATAGGGACATGATGTTTCCACAACAAACAATTATTTCAGGTCTTTGCTTTTTATTCTATTTATTCAAGGCAACCTTCGTATAGACATTACCTTAAAAAAATAAAAAAACGTCAACAAAAAAGATATCGCAGATAAAAGAAAAAATATATAAAAACTATTATCACCTGACATCCAATTTATTAGAGAAAACAATCCAGCACCAATTAAGATACATATAAAAG
>JAAYPI010000018.1 GCA_012519885.1 Bacteroidales bacterium | reverse complement strand
TCCTACTTATTTTATGTATGAGTTTTATTAAATAATTCATAATGACTCTTCTTTAATAAAATACTTAATAAATATACAAGCTATTTATTAGAAATGAATTTTATCATTTTTGTTTATAATGAATTTTTGTCTTTAAGCTTTTCAAAATACTTGTAAGTTTCCGTTTTATCAACAAAGTCAACAACTTCTCTTCTCCAACGTATGTTGTTTTCAAAGTATTCCGCACCCCAAACTTTTGACCATTTTGATCGTAACGCATCTTCTTCTTTGTCACGTTTGCTGATATTGGCATTTTTATATTCTTTGCTAACATGATTATAATGCTCCAAATAACTATTATCAGCCATTATTATTGGCAATCCAGCTTCATGTAACTTGAATGAAAGATCAACGTCACCGGCATAAAAAGAATATGTTATTTCATCAGCATAACCAACTTCTTCTAAAGCTTTTTTCAGGTAAATACCATGATTTAAGTGTGGTTTATTATAAAAATATGCTATGCCATATTTATCCCAGTCAGGCCAGTGCCGCCAGAGAAAGGCCAATCCACCAATTTTATTTCCTGCTTTTTGAATTTCGTTTATTTGTAGCAAGCCTTTAATAATGGAATCTTTGATTAATAAACAATCATCACTAATCATTAAAACATTTTTATACTTTGCTGATTTAAAACCAAGGTTCATATAATATCCCCAGCTTTGCTTTTTAATACTTTTTCCATTCCATACTCCATGGTTATTCTGTAGTATTAATATTATATCTTTTTGCATTATTAGCCATTCAATTGAGCTATCAGTAGAGCCTCCATCAACTACTATGATTTCAGAGGACTCTATGTTTTCAAGTTCTTTCCTGACTGTCATTATTGTGACTTTAAGAAATTCTAACCTGTTAAAAGAACCAAGAACTACTGAAACTTCTAAATTATCCATCATACTATTTGTTTTCTTATTAGTTTTTTAATATTTTCACTGGTTTTAGAATAAAGTTGCCTACCCACTATCCCGATTATTATCTTAAATCATAAGGTATTTTAATTATTCTAATCGGAAGAATACAGATGTCTTTGTTAGGTATTCACTGGAATAATATACCTGATAATAAAGTCTTGTTAAAATCAATTTTCATATTTATATTCTTGCCAATATTTTTCTAAAATGATAAAGAATATTATATATCAGGAAAACTGGTTTAAACAAAAATTTGCCAATTTTGCTGGAATATATTTTTAAAAGATATTCCTGATCAGGATTAAACGATGTATTATTATTTTTTGTAATTGGTTGTTTTGTTAAATGCCATTCTGGCAAACGATGAAAATAGACCATTCTCTCTACTGTAAATTTTAATTCTTTGTGATCTATAGACTTTGTTTTTGCTAGGCAAATATCATTTCCTGGTATTTGGGATATAATATTGGCTTCATGGGGGACCATGGCTTTGCCGTATGAAAGAACTGGAATTTCACAAGGTCTCGTAGTGAGAATGTATTTTGATTTTGTAGCTTCCATTATTTTGCAACCATATAAATCTACTTCATAATCAAACTTTCTGAGGTTCTTATTAAAGCTATTTAAGCATTCAGGTAATATTTCACAATAGGAGTCATATTTTGCTAAGGAATCATTATATGATGGAAGTTTTAGAGTAGAACGAAAATACTGGATTGGTACCTGAAATCTACCATATCCTTTGTGATTGACCCCTGCATCTCCAAAATTTGTTGAATAAGAACGCCTGGGGTAAATAAAAGTAAGATCATTCTCAATCATGAAGGTTATAAAGTATTTTTTCCAGGAAGTTTCAGGCCAGCCAGCGACATTTGGGGGTATATTTGTCTTCGTAGTTAAAGAAATATGTAAATTCTTTTCATACCAGGTCTTGAACATACTCCATTGCTTGTTTGTAAAGCATTGACCCCATGATGATGCAACTTGAAGGAAAAAGATATCATTCCCATCTTCAAGAGGGTAAAATGCAAATTGAGCGGTTTCATTAAATTTGTGTGAGTAAAGTGAGTACCCGGCCAGTTTGTTTTCATTTTTATAGGTGGAATGTATTTGAGTAATATAATTATAAAATTCCGGAGACACAAATAAATCATCTTCAAGTATAATAATTCCTTCATGCTGTAAGGCTAAATCTCCGCAAGAAATAATATGTTTACGTAATCCAAGATTTTCTTGATGATGGATAATCTCCTTATCGCCAGCTTTCCAATTAAAATTTTCTGCAATGTTGTAAACTTCATCCGGCCCTTGTCCATCAATACTTATATAAAGTTTAACAGGAGTATTGTACTGAATTGATTCCAGTGATTTTAGAACACGTTGTAAGGCTATTGGTCTGTTAAATGCTGCAACTACTATTGGAATATTCATTAGATGAAAAGAAAAAGTGGATTTTAAATTATTATTATTTCTTTTATTTTGCTTCCTTTATAAATATTTTAGGATAACGATATTTAATCTTTTCCCAAGCTTTTAAGTATACTTTACTTTTAATAAAGGTTTTAATACCAAATCTTTTATATACTAGAAAAACCCATTCAAACAAATTTCGCCAGAAATTTTTATAACCAGCTCCGCCTAAATAATAATATACCACTGGAATCTTATTATGTAAGTAGGTTAGCTCGGGGTTTTTCTCAATTATATCAAAATACCAGTTTAATTCTGCTTTATATTTGTAAGCAGTATTATAATATGGAGCTTTTGTTCTCTTTACAAATATTGCCTGATGGCAAACTACACGCGTGCCTTG
>JAAYPI010000143.1 GCA_012519885.1 Bacteroidales bacterium | reverse complement strand
TTCTCCCGGTTTTACATCTCCCGAAGCATACGAAATAAAACGTGCTCTGTCGTGGTTGCCCGAAATATACCCCATTAAATTGTGGTGTCCGTAGGTGCTTAAACTCGTTTTTAATCCATTGCTCACACGTACAAAATCTTCGTTGTTAAAGGCAAATACCGACGCTGCATCATCAAAAACGTTAAAGTCAAATTGTGCATCTAACATCCCTGTATTTACGTAGCTGCTAATGAGTTGAGGACTACCATACGATTCCCCAATTTGATAGGTTAGTTTCCCTCTTGGAATTTCTACTTCCGTTTTTATTCTGTGTGTAAGTGTACGCCAAAATTCTTCGTTTACGTGTTTGCATGCATCGTGTCGGAAACCATCAAGGTCAAATTTTTTCACCCAATAAAGTGCTGAATCCACCATCATATCAATGTTTTCTTGGCGTGAAAAATCAATACTTGGCATAAACTCGTCAAACCATGTTGTCAAACGATATTCATTCCATCTTTCTGTGTTTTTTGTGCCATCAGGTAAATAGAGAGGCGTTGCAATAGTTGAATCGCGTTGGTATAGTGGGTGGTTTTTATGAACATGGTTAGCCACGTAGTCCACAATTATATTTATGTTGTTTTCGTGAGCTGTTTTAACCAATTCGTGCATTTCTTCATCTGTACCAAAACGAAAATCAATTTTAGACGAAGAGATGGGCCAATAGCCATGATAGCCCGAAAATTTAGTTTCTGGATTTGCCCAATAACCCCATGGCTCCATTGGATTTTGCACGATAGGAGATACCCAAATGGTGGTAAATCCTAAACGTTGGAAATAACCGTCTTTAATTTTTTGTGTTATACCCGCAATATCGCCCCCTTGGTAATCTACTTTAGGATTTACATCTGGACGATTCATAGGGAAATTGTTTGCTTCGTTACCATCTTTAAAACGGTCAACTAACAAAAAGTAAATAGCTTCAGCATGTTTGTCAAAACGTGTAATGTCCGCCACATTATTTAGTACTTTGCCTTTTTGTAGAGGAATTAATACATCGTTTGATATACCATATTCGTTAGCTGTAAATATGCGTAAAAATGATCTGTCTGTTTCTATAGCTTCTTTTGGGAGGTTTACAATGAGTTGTTGTCCCTCATTTTTTACAAATAAATCGTTTGGTAGAAGATAATTTTGCCAGTATACATATACTTGCTCTGCGGCATTATCTACAGACAATACAATATTGTTTTCATCAAAAGATTGAGTAAGAAGTTTAGGTGCTTTTTCTTGGGTACCTTTCACATGTAAGATAGAATTAAACTTTCCATAATTGTTATCTACCTTATCTGGATTGTTTTTATCGTGGTTCCAGTCTCCATCAATTACCATTTGGTACAAATAGGTACCAGGACTCAAGTTTAAAGTAACTTCGTACAATCCTTTTTCGTTTTTTACTAAATCTGGATGACCAGCAGGAAACCAATCATTCATTTGTCCTGCAATTTGATAACGTGTACCTTTATCGCCAGTTGCATCATAAGTAAATACATAATCAATTTTATTTGTTTTTTTGGCTAATACACCATAAGGAACTCCTTTACTCCATAGCGAAATATTTACCAATTGAGGCATGTCTGTTGCGTTGATATACGCTGAATCTTTGTTGGCTGACAAGCTAACGCTAATGCCATTTTTAGCATCTGCTGTTATGGAATCAATTGTTGTAATATCTATCACATAGTCTTGAGTTAAAAAAAAGTTACTTCCTTTTACCAACACCAGCGGAGAGTTTAACCGCATATTGTTCTCTGATTTTACTGGAAGTTTAAGCATACCGCGTGCTGAACAAGCTACTAATAATGCTATGATACCGACTAAAAGCAATAATTTTTTCATGTTTGTAGTGTTTTATTGAAATATATATATATAAGTTATATGTTTTTTTCATCTTCATCTTTTACAAAAAGAGTCATCACGGCTGCTATCAAAAAAGAAACGCCGCCTAGTAGTAAGGCATAAATAGCATGGTTACCTGCAATTTTTGTAACAAAAAATCCTAAAATAGTAGCAGCCATAATTTGTGGAATTACAATAAAAAAGTTAAATATTCCCATGTATGTTCCCATTTTGTGCGATGGCAATGACCCTGTTAAGATAGCATAAGGCATAGATAAAATACTTGACCAAGCCAAACCTACTCCTAACATAGGCAGAAGTAGCATTGTGGGATTTTCAACAAAATAAATAGAAATTAATCCTACAGCCCCTGCTATCAAAGCTATAACATGCGTAAAGCGTCTGTTTGTATAGTTGGCTAGTACTGGCAATAAAAAGGCAACTATAGCCGCAAATCCATTGTATGCCGCAAACATAATGCCTACCCAATCTGCCCCTTCATTGTATATAGCCGAATGCGTATCGCTAGTGCCATAAATATGTGATGTTACTGCCGCTGTAGTATAAATCCACATAGCAAATAGGGCAAACCATGAAAAAAACTGAACAATCGCCAACTGTTTCATCGTTTTAGGCATCAACAATAGGTCGTTAATAACTTCAACCAATCCATTTTTTTGCTTGTTGGCTTGTACTAAGCCTCCCACGAAAAACAGAATAAGACCGAAAAATGTAATACCCCCTGTCAGAATATACAACTCCGCTTCCAAACTAAAAAAATAAACTAACACTGATAATAGTATTCCCGTAATAGTCCATATAGGAGCTATTTTTAAAAAACGAGACGATGGTAAAATTGCTTCGTGGTGATTACTCGTACTTTCGTTCTCTTTTTGTTCATTTTTCTCAAATGTTGCGAGTTCTTCTGGACTATATTCTTTTGTGCTAATAACAGTCCATATTACTGTAACGAGAAAAGCGATAGCTCCCAAATAAAACGAGTATTTTACCGAAGGAGGAATGAGCCCTTCGGGTGCTGTGTTGGCAATCCCAAACCAATTGGTTAGCATATAAGGTAATGCACTAGCTACTACTGCTCCTGTTCCGATAAAAAAACTTTGCATGGCAAAACCCTTTGTGCGTTGTTCTGCAGGTAACATATCTCCCACAAAAGCTCGAAACGGCTCCATCGAAATATTAATAGAAGCATCCATTATCCAAAGCATACCAGCAGCTACCCATAAATACGGACTATTGGGCATAAAAATTAATGCTAATGAGGCTAAAATGGCACCTGCTAAAAAGAATGGACGTCTACGTCCTAGCTTGTTCCAAGTTTTATCACTCATGTGTCCAATGATGGGTTGAATAATTAAACCTGTAACTGGAGCAGCTATCCATAATATTGGGATATTCCCAATATCGGCACCAAGTGTTTCAAATATTCTACTTACATTGGCATTTTGTAAAGCAAATCCGAACTGTATGCCCAAAAAGCCAAAACTCATGTTCCAAATTTGCCAAAAACGTAAACGAGGTTTTTCCATTTTGAATGCTGTGTTTTTTAATTTGCTATTTTAATTCTAATAATAACACTGTTTTACCTGGTATCTCTACGCTATTTGTTATATCAAAGTTTTTACCTGAGGTAACATCTTTACCCTTTGTGAAAGGGGCTAATACTTCTACAAAACGGTCCGTTTTTACTTCTCGGCTAGTGTCATTATTATTAGCTATTACCATTACTGTTGCATTGTCATCATACCTAAAATATACATAAATGCCATCGTATGGGATAAATTGTTTTTTCTTTCCTGTTTGCAATGCTGTGGTGTTTTTTCGGTAATGCAACAAGGTTCGTAAATAATTAAACACATCGTTTTCTATTTCTGTACGCCCTTCGGGTGTAAAAGCATTGCGTTTATCCCCTGGAAAACCACCAGGAAAATCAAAACGATGACCTTCGTATGAGCCTCTGTTACCTCCTAGCATAATTTCGTTACCTGCATATATTTGTGGGTATCCTCGCGACGCGATTAACAGTGCTAATGCCATTTTGTATTTTTTTACATCGTGACCCACTACTTCCGAATAACGATCAATATCGTGGTTATCAAGGAAATTCATAATTTGATTGGGGTCAGCATACAAAAAGTCTTGTGCGTAATGATTGTAAAAACGAATCATGCCTCTGTCCCAACTTTCACGTTCGTTAAATGAAAATTCAAATACATCTTTAAGTGAAAAATCCATGACACTTTGTATATGCGAGTCAAAACCATATTTATTCATTGACCCTGATTGATAGAACGCAATTTCTTGAGGCGTTTTTACCCAACATTCACCTACTATGTTGATAGTCGGATATTCGTCGCGAATAGCTTTAATCCATTTTGCTCCTATACGGATGTCTGTATAAGGATACGTGTCAACACGTATGCCATCCACATCGGCATATTCTATCCACCAAATATAGGCTTGTTTTAGATAGGTAAACAGATGAGGATTTGCAAGATTATAATCTGGCATATTTTCTGAAAACCATCCTTTGTTTAATTGTTTTACATCATATTCAGACGAATACGGGTCTGTCCATGCAGTCATACGATAATTAGAAGAAGTGTATGTGTCCCATTTATTTAGCCAATCAGATGCAGGAAGGTCTTTCATCCACCAATGTGCACTTCCACAATGGTTAGGAACCACATCTATAATTAGCTTCAATCCATTTTCTTTACACTTTGTCGAAAGTTCTTTGTAATTTTCCTTTGTGCCTAAACGAGGATCCACTTTGTAGTAGTCTCCTGTGGCATAGTGATGGTAAGAATAGTTTTTATCGTTATTATCGAAAAATGGAGTTATCCATAGGGCTGTTACTCCTAAATCTGCCAAATAGGGCAATTTTTTTGTAATCCCCTCAATATCACCACCATGTCGGTGTCCAAGATCATCCCTATTTACCCCTTGTATGTAGCCTTTAACGCTATCATTTTGTAGATTCCCATTACAAAAACGATCGGGCATAAGTAGATAAATTGCATCTGCAGGGCTAAAACTTGGTCGTTGAGCCGAGTTTTCTCTACGTGCTTGCAAGGTATAGGTAAATTTTCCTACTTGTTTTTTCCCATTTTTGAAAATAATATCAAATGTACCGGGTTTAGTTTTTTTGTCGATATGTAAGTACAAAAACAAATAGTTTGGGTTATCCGTTGTCTCTCTCTTAACCAAAGAAACACCTTCGTACAGAAATTCGACCTTACTTGATGATATATTTTTGCCATATATCATCAATTGTAATTGTGTGTCGTGCATACCAATCCACCAGCTGGCAGGCTCTAAACGTTCAAATGTTACTTTCTCCGATTTGGCATATCCACTCAGGCAGAGTGTTACGAATAAGAAAACGATAAGGAATGTTTTTTTCATATAATTATAGGTTTTTTTATTTGTATTTAGTAATGTATTGGGCTTTCAATTAAGGGTTTTGTCGATTCTCTTACTACTAAACTGGTGCGAATTAAGCGATGATTAAATTGGGTAGGGCTCAATTCGTTTTCAATTCGCTTTAACAACATATTGCAGGCTTCAACGCCCATTTGGTAGCCATTTTGCTGCACCGTAGTAAGCAATGGGTCGGAAGTGCTAGCAATAATACCATCGCCAAAGCCACATATCGATACATCCTCAGGCACACGCAATCCTGCTTTTTTAACAGCAGACAATACTCCCGAAGCTGTGGCGTCGTTAATAGCAAAAAAAGCATCTGGTCTGTTGGGCTCTTGCAAAAGTTGTTGCGTTAGCTCAATAGCATCTTCACGTGTATCACATACATGCACCAAGGATTCGTCCACCTTAATGCCGTACTTTCTTAACGCATCTAAATAGCCATTCTTTCTGTTCTTAGAAATTTCGAGGGTAAAAGGAGCGCTATAAAAGGCTATTCGTTTGCATCCTGTTTTAATTAAATATTCAACAGCAGAAAAAGCACCCGTATAATCATCAATAATTACCCTATCAGTATTAATCCCAGTACAAATACGGTCAAAAAACACCAAAGGAGTATTATCATCCATTAGTTCCTGAAAATGGGCATAGTTTGTGGTTTCTTTAGATATAGAAGCAATAACACCAGATACGCGAGCCGAGATAAGCGATGAAATCATGCGTACTTCTTTTTCGTAGTTTTCGTTATTCTGACATACTAATACATTGTACCCTTTGCTGTTAGCAACATCTTCTATACCAGATAAAACAGTAGAAAAAAAATGATGTACCATTTCGGGTACCACTACTCCAATGATATTAGAACGTTGTTTTTTTAAACTTAATGCTACTGCGTTGGGTTTGTAGTTGTGTGCTTTGGCGTATTCTTTTACTAATTCAATGGTAGCTTTGCTTATGTCTGGATGATTTTGCAATGCACGCGACACGGTAGATGCAGAAACACCCAATTCTCGTGCTATGTCTTTGATGGTAATTTGTGCTTTCATCCAATATATCAATTTTTAAGGTGTTATAATTGCACAACAATGCAATAAATACAACGCCCAAAATTACGTTATTTTTTAATATTTCCAAAAAAAAATGCAGGATTAGGAGTGGAATACTAGTATAGTAGTGTTTTATTATACAAAATGCACGTTTTTATATGCGAAAATTATTGAGTGGAAAGTTGAAAGTTGAAAGTGTTTAACGTTTAACGTTTAATGTTTAACGTTTAATGTTTAATGTTTAATGTTTCTCGTATAGCTTCTCTCCACTTTCCACTCTCCATTGTCAACTGTCCACTGTCCACTGTCCACTGTCAAACAGTATAAACTTTTTAACATTTCAAACCATTTTTCTACTTATTTTTAAAAAAAATGAATAACTCTTGTTTTTGTTTGCAAAAAAAAACGTATGTTTGTCCCTTGTTTGGTGGATAATAGGCTGATATATCATCTATCATATAGATAATCAATCAGTTGTTATAAAAACCAGTTGAAAAAGAAGATTGTAAACTAAATAGATGTTTTTTTAACCCTTAAAAATTTTTAATGCATGAACTATTTTAATGTAAGAAAATCGAAAAAAGTGGCATTAGCTTTCTTTTTGTCGGTATTTTTTTGTGTGAGTGCCTTTGCCCAACAGACCCTAGTGAAGGGTGTGGTGGAAGATGACCAAGGCGAACCGATTATTGGTGCATACGTTACAGTGAAAGGTGCAGCTGGAGTTGGTACAATTACCGACTATGATGGAAACTTTGAATTGAACGTTTCTTCTAGTGCCACACTTATTGTTTCGTACACAGGTTATCAACGCAAAGAGATACCCGTAGCAGGTAAAACTTCTTTAAAAGTAACCTTAGCTGAAGAAGCTATTGGTTTGAACGAGGTAGTATTTACTGGTTATGGCTCTCAAACCAAACGTGAAGTTACGGGTTCTGTATCTTCTGTAAAAGCAGAAAGCTTTAACAAAGGTATTGTGGCAAACCCTGTAGGATTACTACAAGGTAAGGTAGCTGGTTTGAATATTACCAAATTAGGTGGTGGTGACCCAACCAACAAAGACTTCAACATCCAATTACGTGGTGTGGGTAGTTTAAAAGGGAATACACAACCTTTATTTATTATCGATGGTGTGCCTGGTGGTGATATCAATTCTGTAAACCCCAACGATATTGAATCAATTGACGTGTTAAAGGACGGTTCGGCTGCCGCTATTTATGGTACGCGTGCCAATGCAGGTGTAATCTTGATTACAACCAAACGTGGACAAGAAGGCAAAACAAAAGCTGAATATTCTGGAAGTCTTGGTGCTGACGTAATTGCTAAAAAATTGCGTGTGCTTACAGCAGATGAGTACCGTAATTTAGTAGGGGGTATTGACGAAGGTGGTAATACCGATTGGTTAAGTGAAATTACCCGTCCTGTTGCTTTTAGTCAACAACACAATGTGGCTATATCAGGTGGAGGAAAAGGGTTTAACTACCGTGGTTCGGTAGGGTATAAATCTAACCAAGGATTGGCGATTGAATCAGAATACCAAGAAGTATTGGCTCGTTTAGCAGCTAACCAAAAAGCTTTAAATGATAAATTAGAATTAGCGTACGATTTTAGCTATAGCCATAATGATAAAACATGGGTAGATTATGAAGCGTTTAACCAAGCACTGAAAAATAATCCTACACGATCAGTATTTTATGACCCATCTGTAGGAACTGATCCTTCAAATCCTAATTACAATAAATACAATTGGTATGGTGGATACAACGAACCTGATGGTTTTTCTACATACAATCCAGTGCCCATTATTACAGGTATCGACGATGATGGTAGATCTGATGTATTTTTAGGAAGTGTACGTGCTACCTTGAGTTTGACTAATAAATTACGTTTAGGAACCTTTTTATCTTATGAAACAGGAAATACTTGGACTGGTAAATATTGGGATAAAACTACTCGTTATAACGAAGGATATGCACGTAATGGCATAGCTTCGCATAGTTATAGCAATTACCAAAATCAATTAATTGAAAATACCTTACAATATACTGATCAACTAGCGGCTCATAGTATTTCTGGTTTGTTAGGTCAATCGTATCAATATAAAATGTGGAATGGCTTTAGTGCAACAAATACAGATTTTATAACAAACTTGTATTCGTATAACAATTTAGGTGCAGGTATGGGCGTAAAAAATAATGATGATCGCATTGGTATGGCGAGTTATCAAGATTCTGATAATTTAGCGTCTTTCTTTGCACGTGCAATGTATAATTACAACCAAAAATACTATGTAAATGCCAGTATACGTATGGAGGGTTCTTCTAGATTTGGACCTAAAGCAGATCCTGTATTAGGACGTTTTGGTTTGTTCCCTGCTATTAGTGGTAGTTGGAGAATGAAAGAAGAAAGCTTTTTACGCTCAATAAAAGACATCAATGACCTAAAAATTCGTGCTGGTGTAGGGGTAACAGGTAATATGCCTTCTGAAACAAATTTATATATTCAAAAAGTTGGTCCAACAGGTGATTATGTGTGGTTAGATGGTGAGTTTGTCCAACCCTGGGGTATTACTTCAAATACAAACGAAGAATTGCGGTGGGAAAAGAAAACAGAATATAATATTGGGATCGATGGTGAATTTTTTAATAGTAAACTATCTACTACGATTGACGCGTATTACCGTAATACAACGGATTTGTTGTGGCAATACAATGTGCCTGTTCCGCCATATCCATATGGAAGTATGTGGGATAATCATGGGCAAGTTGAAAACTACGGGGTAGAATTCTCTGTAAATGGAAATATCTTTAAAAATACTGATTGGACTGTAGATGCTGGATTAGTAGCTGCATGGAATCGTAATATGGTAACACGTATTTCTTCTGGTTATTCAGAAGGAACTGATAATCCTTCATTTATGGATGTTGGGAGTATCTCTGGAGATGGAGAAACCGGTGTTAATGTTATGCGTTTAGAAGAAGGGAAACCTATTGGTAATTTTTATGGATACAAATTTATCCGTATCTCGGATGAAGGTAAGTGGGTGTTTGAAAAATTAAATGCTGCTGGAGAAGTGGTTGGGGAGACATCTAGTCCAAATCCTTCAAGGGACAAGCAAGTAATTGGCAATGCACAACCTTTGGTTACTGGAGGGTTCAATATAAATGCGTCGTACAAACAATTTGATTTGTCGGCAAACTTCCGTGGTCAAATTGGTGGTAAAATCTTCAACCAAAAGAGTTACTTCTATGGCAACAAAGGTTCAGCAACCGATAACTACTTGTATTCTGCATTCGAAGGTGAAGCTGCCAAACTAAACGATAGTCGTCAATTCTCTGATTTTTATCTTGAAGATGCAAGTTATTTGCGATTGAATGACGTAACCTTGGGTTACAATGTAAAGACTAGTCCTGAAATAGCAAAATATTTTACTGATATGCGTGTAACGTTTACTGTGCAAAATGCATTTGTTCTTACTAGTTATACAGGCGTTGACCCAGAAGTAAACCAAGGTGGTTTAGATCCAGGTATTGATGGCTTAAATTATTATCCTAAACAACGTTCGTTCTTACTAGGACTTAACTTTACATTCTAATTTATTTTAACATATAAAATTGAGATACAATGAAAATAAAGAAATTATTAATTTTAGGTTTGGCTTCTGTAGGATTTTTGGCTACACAGTCTTGTACAGACTTAGAACCCGAATTATTCTCTACTATTACGCCAGAGGAATTGAACTCCAACCCGAAAATGTTCGAAAATAAAATTACGGATGCTTATTTGGGTATGATTGGCGAACGTGGTTATGTATTCCGTGAAGGTTATTGGAATATGCAAACAGGTACTACGGATGAGGCAATTGCTCCTACGCGTGGTAGCCATTGGTATGATAATGGTGTACACATTGCGATGCACCAACATACATGGAGAGACAATACCCGTGACATACAAAATGGTTGGAGTTTTGCGTATAATGGGGTTTCTAAGTGCAACGAGTTCATGAAGTTTATTAAAACGAATAAAGGTGAACCTCCATATGATCCTAGTACGCAGTCTTTAGTATCTGAAGCTAAAGTGTTACGTGCTTTTTATCATTATTTGGCAATGGAAATTTATGGTAATGTGCCAATTGACTCTGGAGTGTTGACGACTGAAACTGTTGTACAACGTAATAGAGCTGATGTGTATGAGTGGATTGTAGATGAAATTACTACGCATTTGCCAAATTTGCAAAACACACACAATTATGGACGTTTTACACAGCCTGCGGCGTATGCCTTGTTAGCTCGTATTTATTTGAATGCTGAGGTGTATAAACGTGCTAATGTTTCTGATCCTAAAGGAAACGGGGATAATGCTGACTACCAATTGTGTATTGATGCCTGCGATGCCATTATTGGCGGTGGATATGGCTATCAATTAGAGTCAGATTATTCAGCAAATTTTGCTATTAATAACCAAAATTCGAAGGAAATTATCTTTCCTATCGTATTTGATGCCGTTTGGGCACCAGGTAATATGTTCCATTTGATGACACAACATTATGTGCAACAAAATATTAATGAATATAAAACTCCAACATGGAACGGTTTTTGTACCTTGCCCGAGTTTTACGATTCGTATTTAGATAAAGATGCTCCTGTTAAAATTACCCAAGCGGATTATATTGAATTAGCCAATTTAGCTTCTGCTTTAAAATCTGGTTTGCAATCTGATACAGTAGCTTACGAAGCTAAAAAATCAGATATGGCAACAAAACGTAGTTATTGCAAAGACCAACGTCGTGATAAAACTTGGCAAGCTGGTTTAATTTCGAATACACCTTATGAATTGGGAGGAAAGAAATATCCTGCTGTTTTTGATGTAGATTTAGATTCAATCAGAGCAGCAGAAGGATACCAAACTTTCAAAGGTGCTCGTTTCAAAAAATTTGAAGTAGAAAAGAAAATCGGTCATCATGCTAATAATGATTTCCCATTATTCCGCTATGCTGATATTTTGTTAATGAAAGCTGAAGCCATTATGCGTATCAATGCCAATGGAGGTACACCAACAAGTCCAAGTGGCGTTGATCCTGTAGCTATTGTAAACCAAGTACGTTCGCGTGCTGGTGCTGAGCTATATACTGCTGGAACCTTAACTTTTGATGAGTTGTTAGCTGAACGTGGACGTGAATTAGCCTGGGAAGGTACGCGTCGTACAGACCTTATACGCTTTGACCAATTTACTAAACCATGGCGTTTTAAAGGAGGTGCTGAGCCAGATTTAAAAACATTATTCCCAACAGGAGAATCTGGACGTTACCGTATGTTGATGCCAATTCCTGACTGGGTCAGGAATGATAACCCTGGTGTATATACCCAAAATGAAGGTTATCTAGATTAAAAAAATACATTAAACAAGGAATAAATTCGTTTTATTCCTTGTTTAATTATAAAAAAATGCTTTTCTTTGTAACCAAATTAAAATAACCTTTTATTTATTAATCACTAAATTTACAGAAAAATGAAAAAAGTAAAATTTCTTTTTATGGCGTTTGTAGCAGTTGCTATGACCTTAGCTTCTTGCTCGAAAGAAGAACCCAAAAAACCTGTTGATCAAGATCCAGTAGGTGAAGCACAACCAGAGATTGCTGCTCCTGCTGCAGGTAAAGTAATTGTAGCTATTCGTGTGCCAGAAGGTACTTGTAATGGTGTTGTGTTAACAGGTAGCCCATTTGGCTGGAATCCTGCATCTGGTACTGCTGCTTTTGAATTAGTAGAAGGTACTGAAACTTGGTACTCAGTAGAATTAGACTATGCTGCGGGTGCTATGTTGAAAGCTATTGCTGTTCCTGAAACAGGTACTACAAAATGGGAAACTCAATGGGAAAACATTGAAATACTTGAAGGAGATGCTACTATCACTGTCGAAAATGAGACTGAACCTCGTTTAGACTTAGTAGAAACTTCTGACGGTACAGTTATTTATGTAACTATTGGAAACTGGAAAACAGCTCCTTGTGCTCCTGTTGTTCCTGGTGGAGAAGGTACATTTACATTTACTCCTGCTTGCGAACTTTCAGCTAATGCTGTTGTTATCTTTACAGGTAATTTCGACGAAAATGGCTGGGGAGACTCAACAAGAGAAATGACTCGTCAAGAAAATGGTTCTTATACTTGGACTGGTACTTATCCTGATGGTTTCCAAATGAAAGTTATTGTTGATGGTTCTTGGATGACAGGTGGAAACGTAACTTTTGACGGTACTACTTTTTCTTTCACAGGTACAGGTGAATTCTGCCCAGTAGAAGAAGTTATCTAATAGAGGATACAAATTTATCTCTTAAAAAGGCATAACCTAGGTTATGCCTTTTTTTATGTTCCTCTGCTTGGCGTCTTAAAAGCAAAGCTTCTGCTTTGCATAGTAAAAAAAAGCTATTTCTGTAGCCAATACCAATACACTGTAAAAGAGTACCAAGATCTAGCCAATCAGCCTACAGAGTTTTACTACGACCCCAATGGCAATCTAATAGCAGATTTAGACCGAAATATTGTGAGTATTCGGTATAATGTATTAAATTTGCCCGACACAATACAGTTTAGTAACGGACACCAAATTAGTAACCGCTATACAGCCGATGGCATTAAACGCATGAGTACGTACCATACCGCTTTAACTACCGTAGCCATTCCTTTGGGGAGTGTATGCCAATGGGTAAACAACCCACAATTGGTAGAGCGTACCCGCACCTACTACTGTGGCAATACGGAGTACGAAGAAAGTGGCACAGGCATAGTAAGCTTGCAACGAATAGATTTTGGTAATGGCTATATCCGCAACAATACGTATTATTATACCATTACGGATTATTTGGGCAATATTAGCTCCGTATGGAATGGCACGAGCAACTTGGTAGAGCAACAAACCACGTATTACCCCTCAGGCTTGCCCCACCGCACGAGCACCAATGCCAACCTACAACGCTACAAATACAATGGCAAAGAACTGATAACCAACCATGGCTACGACCAATACGACTACCACGCCCGTGGCTACTACCCTGCTATTATGCGATTTACTAGTGTGGATCCGCTGGCTGAGAAATATACGTCTATTTCACCGTATGCTTATTGTGCTAATAATCCGATAATTTATATCGACCCAGATGGAAGGACAATTGTTGGGGTAACTAAAGATGATGCTACAAAAACTCAGCAGGATTTTAATACAATATTTGCAGGCGATAATTTTGCAAATTTTAGGGGCTTACTCACTTTGGATAAAAAAGGAAAAACTTTTAATTCTATAAGTCCCGAAGCCTTAACAAAAGCATTTGATGGAATTACGTTAAGCACAGATGAACAAGCTTTAGTTGACCAAGTAACAGGTGCTATAAACTCTGAATCTGTCCATAAAGTTGAATTTGTCGATATTAGCGGAGAAGTATCTACAGAAGGGACGAGTGCCTTTAAGACGCATCTAAATAATACTCAAGCAGGTGTTGGGGATGCAATGATACCAAGTACCAATATGCCTGGGTCCACAATGAACGCAGTATCTGGTGGTGGTATAAATATACCGACTAAAAATGGTTCACATTCTGTTATAATGGAAGGTAATGGTGTTAAACATGATGGCGGACGTGCTGTAACTACTGGCCATGAAATTATTGGACATGGTGTTGCCAGCGCAAATGGAGTATCTGGCGTAGCAAATAATACTCGTGCCATTCGAGTTGATAATTTGATACGGAGAGTAATGGGTATAACCACATTTAGAGATGAACATGGCGGAGCCAAGATAGTAAATCCTTCTGCATTACCTTAAGCTTAAGTAATATTGAATTAATGAACATTCAGCCATGAAAAAGTATGTTGTTTTAATGTTTTTATCGTTTTTGATTCCTCAATTTGGAAGTTCTCAACAGTTTAGTTGTGCGGATAGCTTGAGTAGAAACAAAGCGACAAATGTTATTGAAAAACATTTTGCCGACTTCATTACGAACAATAACTATTTATTGTATTCCGTTGCTGATAAATGGTATTTAGT
>JAAYPI010000215.1 GCA_012519885.1 Bacteroidales bacterium | reverse complement strand
TATTTTCTGGTACCGTCAGGGAAAATATAGCCTACGGTGATATAGGTGCAACTGATGAAGAAATTATGAAAGCGGCTGAAAAGGCGGATGCTCATGAATTTATTATGTCACTGGAAAACGGATATGATACCTATATAGGTGAAAGAGGAGTAATGCTTTCAGGTGGACAAAAACAAAGGCTTTCCATTGCCAGAATGTTTTTAAAAAATCCGCCGATTTTAATTTTAGACGAAGCAACATCAGCTTTGGACAGTGAAACAGAAAAAATAATCCAAAAGTCCTTGTTTGATTTAGCTAAAAACAGAACGACCTTGATTATTGCGCATAGGTTAGCCACTATCAAAAATGCTGACAGAATCGTTGTTTTAACTGATGAAGGCATCGCTGAAATAGGAACACATGAGGAATTGTTAGATAATAATAATATATATGCAAGGTTATACAGGGCACAATTTGCCGGGTTTATGCCGGAAATTTTATAGTATAATTTTAAAACATCAGGATTTTATCCTGATGTTTTATGTTTGAAATTAATATATGGGCCATTAGCAGAAATTATTATTATAACATGTTATATTTAAAATTTACACAGGTAAGTTATGGAAGCATGGAGGATTAGTAAAAAGAATGTCGAATATATTTTTATACAATAGAACATATTCAGTATTAGAGTATTAGTTTACACTGCAGATAGCATGAAATAAATAATTATAGGGAGGAGGCTTATTGTGGAGCATTTTGTATACCTGTTGTATTTTTTTCAGTCCTTGCTGATATTTATTACCCCCTTAAGATTTTTGCGTTACAAATCAACTATTGGACAAAGAATCGTATTTACAACAGTTTACGCCGGAGCGGTAATTTTTTCAAGAGAATTATATAATTTTTTAAAGTTGCCTTTCGGTACACATACTTTTTTATTAATTATTTTCAGTACAATCTTGTTCAAAATTATAGTAAAAGGTTTCAGTTGGCAAAAATCAATATATGCATCCTTATTTGCTTTTGTTGTTTTACTAATTAATGACACATTTATAGTATTACCTGTTCTAAAATTACTCGGTTTAACTATCGGGAAAATAGAAGTGAATGATATTTTTACAGTTATGTTTATGTGTATAATGCCAAGTTTACTTTTAATTCTGGTATACATTGCACTTGTTATCAGGGATCTGGTATGCGACAAAAAGGGTTTAGACGACGGTACTGCATTCAAGCTGATTGATGGTAAATAAAAATCAACCTGAATGTGATTATATAATTACTAACTGTCAGATGGATTATACATAGTAGGTGAATAAATAATGAAATCCAAAATGCAGAAATTTGGTTCAGAAAATAAAAGAGAAGGTATAAAAGCTTTATTTTTAGCACAAATATTTCTTATAATGACAGTTACACTTTATTTATGTTTAATTAAATGGAATCTGATAGACAGAAGATATTATTCTATCAGTGTAGATGCAATGTTGGTAGTCCTGCTTCTTCTAAGTGGACTGGTTGGGGTAGGTTCTGTGTTTTTATTTAAAGAGATAGACAATCTGCTGGAAAAAGGAAAAGAATATGAAATACAAAAATTTCAGATCATTCAGATGCAAGAAACCAACGACCTATTAAGATCCCAAAAACATGATTTTTCAAATAATCTGCAGGTATTATGGGGATTGTTGAGCCTGGGGAATATGGAAAAGGCAAAGGAATATCTGGATAAATATAGCGGAAGGCTGAACATAGACGAGAAGGAGTTAATAAAACTC
>JAAYPI010000193.1 GCA_012519885.1 Bacteroidales bacterium | reverse complement strand
AGATATATACAAGAATATTCATGGGATAATGTTGCGAAAAAAATGATTACAATTATAAAAAATGATATTAGATAAAAATAATCTAATTAATTTGTAAAAATAATAAAAATTACTACTTGTATAAAAAGGAATAATAAGAGTGATAAAATGTTTAGAATTAAAGTTTATAGACAAACAATAATAAAATTAATTGTATTAATTACAATAATTATAGAGGTTAATTTTTTTTATTTACTACCGCTTCCACCTATATTTTGGTTGGGAAATAATGACAATAACAAAATATATATTATTGGTATGACGTATATTGCCATAATTTTGATTGCTATTTTTAATAGCCGGAAAATAGTAATTAATAAGTACAATTTATTTATGACAGTATATTTATCTATTCAAGTAATAACGTCAATAGTATTAGTGGTGCATAGTAAAAATTTATATAGTCAAAGTTTATTTGACATGTTAATGTGTGCAGATTATTTAATGGTTCCTATAATGGTAATTCCATATATGTACTTAATAAAAAAAGAAGAAAGTTTTAAAAAATTTTTACATATTATCTTTATGATAATATTTATCGTTCAAATAGTAATTTTTTTACAGGGTTTTATATATTTATTTACTGGGTCTATTGTTTTTAAAGGAATGAGTGAAACAGGAATTCCAAGAATAAGGGGAAATAATATAAGGAGTACTTGGTCTGCATTTAATTTTATTGGAATTGCTTATGCTTTTAATTGCTTAATAAATAATAAATATTATTTAACTAGTAAAAAGAAGGCAAGAAGTATGATGATAATTACATTTATAAATTTATTATTATTTTGCAATACTAGATTATTAATTGTTGCTACGTTATTTATGTTATTTATTATGTACGTATTCAACAAAAGTATTGCACTTAGATATAAAATAATGTTACTAGTTACAGGATTTTTTATTTTAATATTTGGGGGAGTTTTAGAATCATTTATAATGAGTTTTGATATTAATGGAATGTATGCTGGTAGTACATCTGTTAGAATTCATGAAGTTGAGTATTATTGGAATCAGTTTTTAAGCAATCCTTTATTCGGGATGGGATTGGTACGTCCGATAAGAAGTGATTTAAAGTTAGTATATGGTGGTATTATTGGAGGAACTCCTACTGATGTTGGAATTTTAGGACTTGCAGCGGAGGTGGGGATAATTGGAATAACTATGTTCGGGATATTGTTAATTAGAGGGATTTATATTATTAGAAAATTAGATAAATATAATAATAATAGATTATTGCTAATTGGTTTACTTATGTACATTCTTGCAACTTTACCGACATTAATAATAACAAATATTAGCAGAATTGTAGCCTTACCACTATGCATGGCTATATTTGAAAGTGTTTATTATAATTCAAAGATAAAAAGTGTTTTAAGATAAATATGTATGAGAGAATAAAGTGAAAATATAACAGTTCATTAACTATTTAAAATATTATAATAGTATTCATTAGAATGGTATTTATGTAAGAGGAGGAAAATATGAAGAACATTGGAATTATAACCATAATTGATTATACTAATTATGGTAACAGATTACAAAATTATGCTACACAGGAAGTACTAAGATCATTAGGTTTTTCAGTTCAAACAATTATTAACCAGCCTCAACCTAAGATTAGTAATATTAATAGTACTAATATACTAAGTAAAATATATAAATTACGTAAATTTACTGTAAAAGAATTAACAGTAAAAGTTATTAATGAAACAATATTAAAAAATAAAAGAAAAAAATTAATAAATGAAAGAATAAATAAATTTATAGAGTTTACAAAGTTAAATATTGTAGAGACGAATTATAGTATATCAGATAATAGCATACCTAATGAGTTGTTACAGAAATTTGATTTTTTTATTACAGGTAGTGACCAAGTGTGGAATCCTATCTTCAGATATGGATCTTCAATTGATTTTTTAACTTTTGCAGAAAAAAATAAAAGAGTAGCATATGCCCCTAGTTTTGGTATATCAGAAATACCATCTGAATTTAAAGAAAATTATAAGGAATGGTTATTGGAAATAGCTAGTTTATCAATTAGGGAAGAAAGAGGGGCTGAAATTATTAAAGATTTAACTAATAGGGATGCAGTTGTTCTTGTAGATCCTACATTAATGCTTTCAAAGGAAAAGTGGCTTTCTGTTTCAAAAGAAGATATTAGCAAACCAATTGGTAAATATCTTTTAACGTACTTTTTAGGTGAGGTATCAAAAGAAAATCAAAAAATTATAAATAATATTGCGAAGAATAATAATTTACAAGTTATTAACCTATCTAGCATCAAAAATGAACAATTTTATACAGCTGATCCAAGTGAATTTATTGATTATATAAATTCAGCAAGTATTTTTTGTACAGATTCATTCCATGGCTGTGTATTTTCAATTTTGTTAGAGAGGCCATTTATAGTCTTTGAAAGACAAGGCAAAATACCATCTATGAATTCAAGGATAGATACTCTGCTATCAAAATTTCAATTGGAATCTAGAAGGGTTGAGAATATTAAAGATAGTAAGCAAATATTCCAAATAGATTATTCACATATTCCTCCGATATTAGAGTATGAGAGAAAAAAAGCAATTAAATATTTAAAAAATGCATTAAATGTAGAGGAAGAGAATAAAAAATGAAAATAAATCAGTTAAAAGCAGGAGCACTTTTATCATATGTTTCAATGGGGATAGGGTATATAATATCGATATTATATACACCTATAATGCTTCGTCTATTAGGGCAAAGTGAATATGGGTTATATAATCTAGTAAGTTCAGTAGTCAGTTATTTAGGCTTACTTAGTTTTGGGTTTGGTAGTGCCTATATGAGATATTATTCTCGCTATAAAGTAAATAATGATGAAAAAAACATTGCTAAATTAAATGGTATGTTTTTAGTTATTTTTTCGATAATTGGTTTTATTGCAATTTTAGCAGGAGTAGTACTTGTCTTTAATACAGAACTAATATTTGGTAATAAGCTTACTGCCAATGAATTATCGACAGCTAAGATCTTAATGGCAATAATGATATTTAATATTGCTCTATCATTTCCTGCAAGTATATTTAATTCATACATTACTGCTAATGAAAAATATGTATTTCAGAAGTTATTGCAGATGATAAAAACTCTAGTAAATCCTATGATAATGTTACCTGTTTTGTTAATGGGATATAGATCAATAGGTATGGTGGTTGTTACTACTATACTTACAATTGCAGTTGAAATAAGTAATATAATATTTTGTTTTAGAAAATTAAAAATGGAATTTATATTTAGTAAGTTTGATTTTAAATTAATGAAGGAAATGGCTATTTTTTCATTTTATATTTTTATAAATGCGATTATTGATCAAATAAATTGGAGTGTGGATAAGTTTATAATAGGTCGTTTTAGAGGAACTGTAGCTGTAGCAGTATATGGCTTAGCATCTCAGTTGAATACATATTATTTATCGTTATCAACTTCTATTTCTAATGTTTTTATACCTAGAGTTAATAGGATGGTAGCGGTTAATAATGATAATAAAGAACTTACAAATTTATTTACACGCATAGGTAGGATACAGTTTATATTACTTTCCTTAATTTGTTCAGGACTTATATTTTTTGGACGACCTTTTATTAATATGTGGGCTGGAAGTGATTACGATGATGCATATCCAATAGTACTACTTCTTATTATTCCGGTAACCATTCCATTAATTCAAAATATAGGAATTGAAATTCAGAAGGCTAAAAATATGCATCAATTTCGTTCTTGGATTTACTTTTTTATTGCAATAGGAAATGTACTTTTAAGTATACCGCTTTCTAAAGCATATGGTGGGGTAGGAGCAGCATTAGGTACAGCAATTTCATTACTAATAGGAAATGGAATAATTATGAATATTTATTATCATAAAAAGATTGGTCTTGATATGAAATATTTTTGGAGTGAAATATTACAGTTTACTCCATCACTATTATTGCCAATCATAGTAGGAATCTTAATTACTCTATTTATAGATATGAATCATATTTTAGTATTCTTATTATGTGGAGTTGTTTATATAATTATATTTTCTATTTCTGTATGGTTTTTGGGAATGAATCAATATGAGAAAGATTTAGTAGGTAAACCAATGTTAAAACTGATGAAGAAACTAAAGCTAAGTAGAGAAGTGCTATGATTAATATAAATAGCAATTATATTAGGATTTTATCGTAGAAGGAGAAATTTATGATTACAATTAGCGATAAGAAAGACTGTATGGGATGTCATGCATGTTCAAATATCTGTCCTAAAAATTGTATTAATATGAAAGGTGACAATGAAGGTTTTTGGTATCCTGTTGTAGATTACAATGAGTGTATAAAATGCGGCTTGT
>JAAYPI010000142.1 GCA_012519885.1 Bacteroidales bacterium | reverse complement strand
GGAGATGATACAATATTATTAATCCCTAAAGAAGGTATTACTCGCAATACCATCACTACAGCAATACGCTCATTTATGACAATTATTTCATAACTAATTATATAACTTATTTGTATGGAATCTGACACTATAAAAATAATGGTTGCTAACGAAAGCCACTATACATACATTGACGAAATTCTTTCTACCATTGAAGAGTCGTCAAAAGACCGTGGCACAGGTATTGCCAAGCGATCGCCCGAATATGTAAAAAATAAGATGGCAGAAGGCAAAGCAATTATCGCACTTGATGGCGAGGTATTTGCTGGTTTTTGTTACATCGAATCGTGGGGAAACAAGCAATATGTAGCAAACTCAGGATTAATCGTAAACCCTACATATAGAGGGCACGGAGTTGCAAAAAAGATTAAAAAATTCTCCTTTGATTTATCTCGCCAACGTTTTCCAAACGCTAAGTTATTTGGGTTAACGTCGGGAGCAGCTGTAATGAAAATCAATACAGAATTAGGATACGTACCCGTTACCTTTGCCGACCTTACCGATGATGAAGAATTTTGGAAAGGATGCCAGGGGTGTGTTAACTTTGACGTATTACAACGCACCAACAGACGCTATTGTATTTGTACAGCTATGTTGTACGACCCAAACGATCCTAATCGTAGAAACAGGGAAGAAAAAGAAAACGAAGCAAAAAAACAAAACAAAAAAAGCGTTATTACCGACTTTATCAATAAATTTAAAAAATTAAAATAAATTACCCGTATCATGAAAAAAGAAAAAGTATTATTAGCATTTAGTGGTGGACTCGACACTTCTTTTTGTGCCATGTATTTAGCCAAAGATAAAGGTTACGAAGTGCATACCGCAATTGCTAATACAGGTGGATTTAGCCCCGAAGAGTTAAAACGTATTGAAGAAAGAGCCTACAGACTAGGAGCCAAAACACATGCAACCCTTGATGTAACGCAAGAATACTACGATAAAAGTATTAAATACATGGTGTTTGGCAATGTATTGCGAAATGGCACATATCCAATCTCTGTAAGTTCAGAGCGTATTTTTCAGGCAATTGCTACCATCGAATATGCAAAAAAAATTGAGGCAGATTACATCGCTCATGGATCTACAGGTGCGGGAAACGACCAAGTGCGTTTTGATTTAACGTTCGACGTGTTAGCAGGTCATATTAAGGTATTAACGCCAACACGTGATATGGTATTAACACGCGAATACGAAATTAATTACCTAAAAGAACATGGTTACGAAGCCGATTTTACCAAAATGGAATATTCCATCAACGCAGGTTTGTGGGGAACATCTATTGGTGGCAAAGAAACATTAAAATCGGAACAAACATTGCCAGAATCGGCATATCCCAAGCAAGTAGTAAAAAAAGAAGAAGAAACTATTACAATTGACTTTGAAAAAGGAGAGATTGTAGGCGTAAATAATGTACACTATACCGACAAAATTGCAGCTATCAATAAGGTAGAAGAATTAGGTTCAGCTTTCGGAATTGGTAGAGATATGCATATTGGCGACACTATTATTGGTATAAAAGGGCGGGTAGGTTTCGAAGCAGCAGGGGCATTGCTTATTATTAATGCTCACAAAATGCTCGAAAAACATACTCTTACCAAATGGCAACAATATTGGAAAGACCAATTAGGAAATTGGTACGGAATGTTTTTACACGAAGCTCAGTATCTAGAACCTGTAATGCGTGATATTGAAAAATTCTTAGAAAATTCGCAACAAAACGTTACTGGAAAGGTCATCATCAAACTGCGACCCTATTCGTATACCTTAGTAGGCGTAGATAGCCCGTTTGATTTGATGAAAACCGATTTTGGCGAATACGGAGAAATAAACAGAGCTTGGTCGGCTGACGATGTAAAAGGGTTTACCAAAATACTCGGCAACCAGATGAAAATATATTATAACGTTCAGGCTAAAAACAACAAATAACGATGATAAAAATTGGAATTATAGGAGGTGCTGGTTATACAGCGGGCGAATTACTCCGTTTGTTGGTACATCACCCACAAGCAGAAATAGTATTTGTAAATAGCACGAGTAATGCTGGAAATAAATTATATGCCGTGCATAGCGGATTGATTGGCGAAACAGAATTGGAGTTTACCAACGAACTACCGCTGGATGCGATTGATGCTTTGTTTATCTGTTCAGCTCATGGTGATAGTCGTAAATTTTTAGATGCGAATACAATTCCTTCTAAGGTAAAAATTATTGATTTATCTACCGATTTTCGCGACGAGAGCAATGGTTTTGTATACGGACTACCAGAATTAAACAAACAACGTATTCTGCAAGCGAATAAAATCGCTAATCCAGGATGCTTTGCAACGGTCATTGAATTGGCTCTGTTACCTTTGGCAGCCAACGGATTGCTTACCAACGAAGTGCATATAAATGCTATTACAGGCTCTACAGGGGCGGGTGTAAAACCAAGTAGCACATCGCATTTTAGTTGGAGAAACAATAATATTTCTGTTTACAAAGCGTTTGAACACCAACACCTGAAAGAAATAACGCAATCTATTACACAATTGCAACCCTCTTTTGGCAAAGCAATTAATTTTATTCCTGTAAGGGGTAATTTTGCTCGTGGTATTTTTGCTTCTGTATACACCGATTGCAGCCTATCGTTAGAAGAAGCGAAAGCCTTGTACAAAAACTATTACAAAGATGCTGCGTTTACGTTTGTTACAGATACAAATCCTGATTTAAAAGAAGTAGTAAACACAAACAAGTGTATCGTATATCTTGAAAAACATGGCGATAAATTACTTATTTTATCGTGTGGTGATAATTTATTGAAAGGGGCTTCTGGACAAGCAGTTCAAAACATGAATCTACTATTTGGGCTTGACGAAAAAATGGGCTTAAATTTGAAGAATATTGCATTTTAGTTACAAACGACATTATTCGTTATCTTAAAAAATGAAAAAATGAAATTATTTGATGTATATCCGCTATTCCCTATTGAAATTGTAAAAGGGAAAGGATGCAAAGTATATGATAACAATGGTACTGAATACCTCGACTTATATGGTGGACATGCTGTTATTTCTGTTGGGCATGCACACCCTACGTATGTGCAAGCAGTAGCAGACCAAGTAGGAAAATTAGGGTTTTACTCCAATTCGGTAATCAATGGCTTGCAAGAAACATTTGCCGAGAAATTAGGTAATGCGTGTGGATACCCTGATTATTCGCTATTCTTAATCAACTCGGGTGCAGAAGCTACTGAAAATGCGCTGAAATTAGCTTCCTTTCATAATGGAAAAAAGAAAGTATTAGCATTCAAGAAAGCCTTTCATGGACGTACCTCTGTAGCTGTAAAAGTAACGGATAGCCCAAGCTACGTGGCACCTATCAACACTGGCTTAGACGTAACATTTTTAGCTCTTAACGACATTGAAGGTGTAAAAAAAGAACTTGCAACAGGCGATTATACGGCTGTTATCATCGAAGGCATACAAGGTATTGGCGGTATTATTGAGCCAAATATTGATTTTTTGCAAGCTTTACGCTTAGAATGTACACAAACAAATACGGTACTTATTTTGGATGAAATTCAATCAGGATACGGGCGTAGTGGCAAGTTTTTTGCTCATCAATATGCTGGCATCAAGGCAGATATCATTACGGTTGCCAAAGGTATTGCAAATGGATTTCCTTTTGCTGGTGTGCTTATTAGTCCAATGTTTAAAGCCGTTCACGGACAATTAGGCACAACTTTTGGAGGCAATCATTTAGGTTGTGCGGCTGCATTGGCTGTATTGAACATTATCGAAAAAGAGAATCTTATCGATAATGCAAAACAAATTGGCGATTACCTACTACACGAACTAAAACAAATTCCTCAAATAAAAGAAGTTAGAGGCAAAGGATTGATGATTGGTATAGATTTTGAACAAGCTGTAAAGGAAATTCGAAACAAATTATTAGTAGAACAGCACGTATTTACAGGCGTAGCGGGCACACATACTATCCGTTTATTGCCTCCACTTTGTTTAACAAAAGAGGAAGCTACTGAATTTTTGTTAAAACTAAAACAATGTTTGTAAAAATGTTGTATATTTGTGGTAATGTATAACCCATAAAAAAAGAACCGTTATGATTAGTAAAAAAATGCAAGATGCGATTAACGCACAAATAAATGCAGAATTTTGGTCTGCATACCTTTATTTATCTATGTCCAATAATTTTGCTGCAAAAGGAAATCCTGGTTTTGCAAACTGGTTCGAAATACAGTTTAAAGAAGAACAAGACCATGCAATGATTTTTGGCAAACATATTTTGGCACGTGGAGGGAAAGTGTCTTTGGCTCCAATCAAAGAAGTGAAAACCGAATGGGCAACTCCGTTGGAAGCTTTTGAAGAAACCCTTAAACACGAAAAAGTGGTTACTGGCTTAATCAATAATCTATACAAAATTGCTGTAGAAGAAAATGATTACGCTACCCAAAGTATGCTAAAATGGTTTATCGACGAGCAAGTAGAAGAAGAAGAAACAGCTCAAGAGCTAATCGATAGCCTAAAAATGATTGCCAACAATGGTTTTGGTATTTATATGCTTGATAAAGAATTAAGCACTCGCACATATAAAACACCAAGTCCTTTAGTAGCAAAAGCATAAAAGAAAATTCGTAAGGTCGAAAATGGAGTATTCTTTTTCGACTTTATTTTTAACTGTCATTTACTGGATTGGAATTAATAACATACTTTTTATGAAAAAAATCAGCATTATTGGAGCAGGCAATATGGGTGGAGCTATTGCTAGAGGATTATCTCAAGGTTCTATCTTTTCAGCCCAACAGATTACTGTAAGCGATATTTCAACCGAAAACTTACAGGCAATTAAAACCTTCAATCCTCTTATTAATACGACTCTTAGTAATGTAGATGGGGTGCAACATGCTGATATTGTTGTGGTAGCTGTAAAGCCTTGGCTTACCGAAACAATTTGTAACGAAATTAAATCTGTATTGAACTATAACAAACAAGTTGTTGTGTCAATTGTTGCTGGTGTTTCTTTTGAGCAGTTACATACATTTTTAAAGAAAGAGGGAGAGTCCAGTCCAACCATATTTAGGGTTATTCCAAATACGGCTATTGATGTATTGCAAAGCGTTTCAACCATAGCCTCATCGCATGCAAACAAACAACAAGAAGAAGAAATTGTACGTATATTCAATGAACTTGGGAAAGCTTTTTTAGTTAGTTCCGAACAACAACTCAACGCATTTATGTCGCTTTCAAGTTGTGGTATTGCGTATGCCTTTCGGTATATACGTGCCGCTGTAGAAGGTGGAGTAGAAATGGGCATTTATCCAGAAACAGCCAAACAAGTAGTGATACAAACATTGCGAGGAGCAATTGACCTACTCGAAGCTACCAATGCACATCCCGAAGCCGAAATTGACAAAGTAACCACACCTGCTGGTATTACCATTAAAGGCTTAAACGAAATGGAAGCCAACGGTTTCTCAAACGCTGTTATCAAAGGACTAAAAGCGTCGTATTTAAAATAACCCGATTATAATTCAATTTTATCGGGGTAATCGAGTGTGTAATGCAACCCCCTACTTTTCTTGCGTTGCATTGCCATTTTTATTACTAAATAGGCGGTATTGATGATATTACGAAGTTCGCAAATATCTTTGGTTACGACTGAACGGGTAAACAAATCTTCGGTTTCTTTGTACAAAATCTCTAATCGATCCATGGCTCGTTTTAAACGCAAATTAGACCGTACAATACCCACATAATTAGACATAATTTGCCCCACCTCTTTGGCACTTTGTGTTATCAACACCATTTCTTCGTTCAGCGAGGTACCTTCATCATTCCATTCTGGCACTTGCTCATTAAAAACAACACCTTCAATCCTGCCTAACGCATGCGTAGCAGCTTTGTCGGCATACACTACCGCTTCAATTAAAGAATTAGATGCCAAACGGTTAGCACCGTGCAATCCAGTTCGCGAACATTCTCCGGCTGCATACAAATTACGAATACTTGACTGCGAATATACATCTACCTCTATACCACCACACAAATAATGAGCTGCGGGCACTACGGGTATATAATCTTTGGTAATATCCACACCAAGCGACAAACATTTTTGATAAATTGTAGGGAAATGTGCTTTTGTCTCCTCTGCCGATTTATGTGTAACATCTAAATAGACAAAATCATCTCCCGAAAGTTTCATTTCAGAGTCGATAGCCCGTGCCACTATATCACGTGGAGCTAGCGAGCCTCGTTCATCGTATTTATGCATAAACTGACGCCCTTTGCGTGTTCGCAATACAGCTCCGTATCCTCGCATTGCCTCTGTTATTAAAAAAGAGGGTCTTTCATTTGGATTATAAAAAGACGTTGGATGAAACTGTACAAATTCCATATCGCTCACCAGTCCTTTTGCTCTATACACCATGGCTATACCATCGCCTGTAGCAATAGATGGATTGGTCGTTGACTGATAAATACTGCCTATACCTCCAGTAGCCATCATTGTAACTTTTGCGAGAAAAGTATGTACATGACGCGTTTTTTCGTTCAGCACATACGCTCCATAACATTCGATATTCGGTGTAGTGTGCTTCACCAACATGCCCAAATGGTGTTGGGTAATAATCTCAACAGCAAAATGATTTTCAAAAACATCAATGTGTGGGTGCTTTTTTATTTGTCGCACCAATCGTTTCTGAATTTCAGCTCCCGTAGCATCTTTGTGGTGCAAAATACGAAAATCAGAATGACCTCCTTCTTTGTGCAAATCAAAATTTCCCTCATCTCCTTTATCAAAATCAACACCCCATTTTACGAGCTCATCTATTTGCGAAGGTGCATTCTCAACTACCATACGCACCACCTCTTCGTTACATAATCCATCGCCACAAATCAATGTATCTTGAATATGTTTCTCAAAATTATCCGAATCTTTGGTAACAGAGGCAATGCCTCCTTGAGCTAAATTAGTATTGGCTTCTTCTAATCGTGTCTTACTCAAAATAGCCACTTTCCCTTTATGGGCAACCTTAAGGGCAAAACTCATACCAGCAATACCACTGCCAATAACAATAAAATCGTATTTTCGTACCATATTGAATAGCTAAAATGAAAGACAAAGGTATAAAAAATCTATATAAATCTATTCAATTACTATTTCTTATTCAGAGCATATTACTTTTGGTAAAAAAATCTTCAATATTTTGCTTTTCTCAACACATTGAATTACATTTGTTGCCAAACAAATAGCTATCTATATGAACCGAATCTATAAAATTAACTCCTTACTCATCTTTTTGTTCATCATCAATCTCATACAGAGCTGTGGTCCCAGTATGGATGGATACATAGGCTTTGATATTACGCACATACAGATTCAAAATCTTTCCAATACTGGCTCGGATGCTGTGGTTACAACTGAAAACACCATGCTTCCGAGTGCTGTTGCTTTTAAAGTGAGGCTTTACGAAGGCTCTAATAGTGTTGGATTACGCATGCAACCACAAACGAACTTCGGTTTCAGTTCGTGTGTAGCCCTTAGTCCACCAGATTTTTACTACAAATCGAACCAACTCATTCAAAATATCCGAGTAGTTACATTGGTTGATTATTCCACGTCCATTGTAGCCAATACTGATGTGTCGGATAAATTTTTGGTATATCCGATAGTACCAGCTATATCTGATTTTTTGTATGTGAGCATTCCCAAATTCTGCACGCTAACAACCGACCAAATACTGATGTCTCCTAGTATTGAATTTCATCTTATGTGCAAGGAAACACTTTCTCTCAACAACGCTCAATTTAGAATAATCGTTGAATTATCGAATGGGCAAGAGTTGAGTGTTGATACAGCATTACTTGATTTAGTTACTAACGATTAAGCACATGAAACGATTACTCATTGCACTTATTCTTACTTGCATCCCAGCACATTACGTATTCAGCTATACACTGACTGGATGGTTTGAAGAATCAAAAATTTCAGTTTTTGGAGGAGTTGCCACGCATCATATAGAAAAAAGAAATAGCTCTGAAGATGTAAATCTGATGAACTACCTATCGTATAGAAATGAGTTTTATCTAGGCGTTGATGCACATGTGTACTTACACGAACAATGGCAATTTAACATCAAAACATACCTGAACAGCTCCTTGCGAACAGACGATGTGTTTGCCAAACTAATCTATATGCCACATGAAAAAATTGGGGTTACTTTGGGCTATGCATCTATCCCTGTTCAATATGGGTTATATGAGATACACGAACAGCCACAGTATTATACTACAATTCCAAACTCAGATGATGTATACGATTTTGCAAAAAACGAATTGTTTTTAGCGGGTCTTGCATTTTCTTTTGAAGGAGGGAAATTCTCAGGAACTATTTACTTACAAGGAGGAGTTAGTTATCTGCCAAACGATTTTTCGTTCTCTTGGCAAAAGAAATACGATAGCAACGAACGTAGATTAGTAGAATATGATATCCCCGAAAGTTATGCATTTATCATTCAACCCGAAGTAGAAATACGTTGGGAAATAGCAAAACCAACAACAGATACCAGCATAGGTCTTCAATTTCAAGGGAAATGGAATTATTCGAAACGAAATATCGATTATACACGTAACATATACACTTGGACTACAGACAACAAGCAAACGGAAATAATTTCGCATCCGAAGCAATCAATAGAAGGGGTAGATTGGAACATTGGCTTGTTTTATATTTTCTAAAAAACCCTATTTTTTGTAGCTATTGTACGACACTATTTCGTTCAATTTTTTGCGTTTTTTGGGTCGAGTTTCTTGAGCTGAATAACCCATTACGATTACTAGCAATACCCTTTTGTCATCAGGTATAGAAAGAATATTCTTAATCTTCTTTTCATCAAACCACCCAATCATGCAGGTACCCAAGCCTTCGTCTGCTGCAGCTAAACAAATATGGGAAGCTACTATACCAATATCAATATGTGGAAAATGTTTACTTTTTGCCCAACTGCCAAAACTAGAACTGATGTTTGCTTTTTCTTCTACTACTACAATCTGAACAGGGGCTTGTTTGGTAAAATGATTCATTGCCAACACTTTAGACGCCATTGCATCAGCTATTTGCAATCGCTTATCTGTTTCATTTACCACCACAAAATGCCATGGTTGTGCATTGCATGCCGAAGGAGCCAACTGAGCAGAGGCGAGTATCCGCTGTAATTTTTCATCTTCAATACCTTTTGGCAAAAAGGCTCTATCGCTTTGTCGGGAAGAGACAAGATTATAAAACATACAGCTGCAATTGATTTAAACTATTGTGTAAAAAAGGGGATTTGGGAGGTGAAAACGGCACAACCTAGAAAGATTAGAGATATTATGAAAAGAAAATTATTGAAGTAAGTTGCCCAAGCTTATACATTTCCCGCAAATGCACTCATTACAACTAAAAACCGAATAGACGGGGGTTTGAAGTACAGGGCAATAAGAGCATCAATAAT
>JAAYPI010000194.1 GCA_012519885.1 Bacteroidales bacterium | reverse complement strand
ACCTCCGTAGAGGTGCTTGTTGAGGTTGACAAGTGAATAATAGGAATACGTGCTTAACGCCTCGACAGCGTCATTTTTGTCCTCTACGACAATACCGCGACTTTTAATAAAGTCGATTTGTTCGTCATATGTGCGAAATGTTTTCTTTCTCAGCATCATCACAGCTCCCCATGAGTGATCATTGCTTCCATTGTCTCATAAACATATGATGCTTGGTGCGCACGAGATTAAGCCTCAGATTGATTTCGAGGCGTTTTTACAAGATGCTAGTAGCAGAAATGCTCTGAGAGGGGTATTTTATTGCGATCAAAATCAGTTTGAGGAATCGGGAAGGAGTTTTTTCAGTCGAGAGAGATTTACTTGTGTCTATCTCTGTTGAACCCCGAGTGCGATGAAGCAGGTCTTGTCAGTGTCTGGGCTAACCTTGGAAGATTATATTACAAGCAAGTTCGTGCCGAGCAAGTAGAGACGTGTTTCCATCAATCAAAGAAAATCTATGAAAAATTGTTGCTAATAGATCCTTCTCGGTATAGTAATAGTTGATATCTTATCGAAGCTTACGGTTAGCCAATATGCTTTTATTGGAAAGGGGGATCGCGTATATATCACGTAGGAAAGCAAAATTACTGTACCGTCAATTGATGAAGGTTATTCGACGCTTATTGAGGTTGTGCCCTGAACGGAGAGATGAGTACATGTCAATTACTTTTTCAAAAACAAAGCTCTGGCTGGAAAAAGTTCAGCAGCTTGTCTGCTCGGCAAAATTCCTTCAAAATACCCCCGCACTGAATAATTAATGAAGTGGACATTTATCCCAAAGTAAACTATCCTTTTCATAGTGATAATCTCCGTTATCTGCAGTTGCTTTGTGATATTTGAATCTCACAATCTGGATTACAGATAAATCTGTGACTTCACGATCGTGGGGTCACACTACAAATTGTCGTAAATGAACATTTAACGATTTCGATGAAGCCGTGATCAGGGTAGCAATCCCTAAAAATGATTGGAGGCAGGACTTGAGCCAAGAAAATGACAAGAAATATACGCTGTGCATGTACGATGTCAGGGGTATACAAGAGTATATTTTTCGGACGAATAGACTAAGACAAGTCATCGGAGCTTCACATTTAGTTGAAAATTTCTTTCAAAAGGGTATTAGCGCAATAGCTAAAGATGTTTGGCCAAATGAACCCCATCGCTATGTCACTGATTGGAGTTGCCCTAGGGAAGAACAACGTCCAAAGCTAAGGATAGAAGCATGCTCCAACATTGACATGGAGGTGCTTTACATCGGCGGAGGCAACGCGCGGATTCTTTTTCGAAACAAAAAAGCCGGCATCGATCATGGGTTGGACATATCTGTTCTCTTTAATCGTGAATTTTCTCGATGGGTGTTAACCCAAACGTATTCATTACGTCTAGCGATTGCGAGAGTCGATACCGATCTTGAGCGCTATTCAGACGATCACGATAGGCTGATGCAAGAAATGCAAGTCGCAAAAGCCAACATGCCTTCGTCTGAACCTTTTACCGGTTTTCCTATTGTCGCGAGGGAGGACTCAAGTGGTAAGGCTTTGTCGAATGAGTATGATTACACGACAAGGCAATTTGTTTCTCAAGAAACGGCTTCTAAATTAAGAGCCTTAGACAGAGCTCAGAAGGAAATGCCGGCCGAAGGCAAACACTTAGATGATTTGGTTACCCTTAAGGGTGAAGATAGCTGGCTCGCCATTGTCCATATAGACGGTAACTCCGTCGGGCGAAGAATTACTGATATCATGTCAAAGAATCAGGGGTTTTCCTATAGCGAAACGGTACAGGTGATGCGTAGCGTTTCTTATAGCATAAGTCAGGGCTTTGAAACGACTTACAACACGATGAGGGAGGCGCTTGACACAATAAAAGCAGACCCTGATGAGCAACTCATAAGAGATATCATCTTGGCAGGCGATGACATCACCTTTGTCTGCAATGCGAACATCGCCATTCCTCTCGTTAAATTCTTCCTTGAAGAAGTATCGCAAAAATACATGTATACAGGAGATGACGAGGTAGAAGATCCCCTTTACGCCTTTTCCGCCTGTGCCGGAATCGCTTTCGCCAATAGCCACTTCCCATTTTATGACGCTTATCAGATCGCGGAGGCCTGTTGTTCCAACGCAAAGAAGGTGGCGAAGACTGAGGAGAATCAAATCAATTATATAGACGCAAGCGGGGTGGGTCATAAGCTGATTGGCAGCTGGATAGATTTTCAATTCTGCGATCACATCAATATTACGCAGTTGGAGAAATACCGCGAAAAACAGTACATCTTGACCGATGGAACCGACTTGTTGAAACGACCTTACTGGGTGCCACCTGGAAAAGCCGATAGCCAAGAGGCTGGTATCGCATGTCTTTCAGATCGATCGATTGAAAGACTGCTTCAAAAAATTCGAGAGCTGTCAGTTAAAGGGGGGGCGATGACTTGCGGAGATCGAAATCAGATTGATATAGCTGAGCAAGATGACCTTTGCGCTGAAGATCAAGCTGAAGATCAACTAGAGAAAAGGGCGGAAGCCGCCATTGTCCCGCGAAGATGGTGCAAGAAGGCAAGGGAGGCGTACACGCGCGGTAGACCGGCCATGCTAGCTTTCATTACTGAAGCAAGGTCAAGGCACAAGGATTTCCCGATTAATCGCGAGAATGCCTACACAGGTCATGTCGCAAACTACTATGACGCCGTTGAATTAGTCGACCATTTTCAGGACATCTTACTTTAAAGGCCTGAGGGGCTTTTAGGAAAAGAGGAGAGTCTTATGTGGAAAAATACAATCAAAATAGAACTTTTGTCTGATTTGTGCAGCTCATCGGGAGAAAGCCTAAACGCTCAAATAGATATTGACGTCTGTTACGACGACTATGGCCTGCCATATATTCCCGGGAAGCGGATTAAAGGGCTGATGCGAGAATCTGCCGAGGAGCTTGCCGATATTGGTCTCATCGACGAAAAAATTCTTAATATAATTTTCGGTGAAGCCGACCATAAACCAGGTTGGGTGGACTTTGCTTCGGCAGAATTAGAGGATAGCAATTCTTGGAAAAGAGCTATCGATTTATTAATAGAACAAGGCGCGGAGCTGAGAAATGAGGTGCAAGAGGGTCAAGAGGGGCGAGAGGAACTGCTAGCTGCGGTAGCGGAGATGACGCACCACCAATCGGTTCTAAGCCAATTCACTTCGGTGCGGAGCCAAACGAGCGTTGATGAATACGGAGTAGCCGATGACGGTTCGCTACGTACGATGAGAGCTGTCAATAGCGGCCAGAAGTTTAGCTGTCCGATCCGTATTCGTATGGGGGAAGACCCACAGGGGGCAACACATGCATCGGACGAAGGAGCGGGATCGGCGCTCGTTGATCAATTCAAAGAAGCTCTGAGAAGAAGCGCTTTAAATCTGCGCCATATGGGTGTAAGCCGTACGCGTGGTTTGGGAAGGGTGGCCTGCCGTATAGGTTCTGAGATGTGGGAAGAAGTGAAACCTACAGAGCCATCACTCTCAGACAACTCCGGCGACCAGAAAGCCTCTTCCGCACCTGCGATCCTCAATTATGTCCTGCACCTAGAGCAACCTTGTATCCTGCAAACGGCCGAAAGCGCTGGCAATAAATCTGACATCTTCATCGACGGATCAAGAATTATGGGGATGTGTTTGTCTGAAGCCAGACGTTCGGACCGGGAGCTCCTGCGTGAAATACTTAATGACGAGAGCCTTATTTTCAGCTTCGCTTACGTTTCTGACGGAGAAAAACGGTTCTTGCCCATGCCCCTGACGATGCTTAGAGTTAAGGATGCGCGAGGTGAGGAAAGGGGCAAAATATTCAATTTAATTAGCAGGTTAAAAGATACTGGATTGAACCATGCTCAAGAGGATTGGTTGCAGACAAAGTTGTCCGGATTTGATGCGACGTTTTTTAACGGGGGCATCACGATTTCCGAAAGCACCATTGAAACACTTTCAGTTGATAAGCAAATCAACTACCACCACAAGCGGTCAGAAGACAAGAGTGTGGGTCGCGCGGGGGACGAAGGTTTCTATCAGCTGGAAGCTTTAAAAGCAGGGCAATATTTTGCCGGTCGCATTCAAGGCCCTAGATCTCTTTTAGAAAGAATCAGCGCCTTACTAAAGGACAAAAAGCTCAAACTCGGAGCCAGTAAAACGGCTGAATACGGCAGGGTCGCCTACAGGGAAATTTCAATCGAAGAGCTGCCAATGGAAGAATCAATAGCGGTAAAGAACGTGGAGCCGGCTTGTTTAGACTCAGAACCACGTCAATATGTTCTGCTCCTCCATACTCCCCTCATCATGTACAACGATCGAGCTATGCCGATGGCGGAGCCAAACGTTTTAAAACAATACCTGAGCTCGGCTTTTACATGTGATGAGAAGGAAAACGGCTGTGACAACATTCAGATAGAGCACATTTACTCTAAGATCGGCGCAATCGGCGGCTACCAAAGAAGCTGGTCCCTAAACAAACCGGTTCTGCCCACGTATGTAGGCGGCTCCGCCTTTGTCATCTCGTTTAAAGAACCAGTGGCATTAGACTGTGGCCCCAATAGAATTTGTTACCTTGGTGAACGAACGAAGGAAGGCTATGGCGAATACAGTCTTCACCCGATCGATGAATTTTTTGCGTGGGTTAAGACAATGCGAAATGCCGATCTTAGGGATGTCTTCCAGCAAGCCGATGATTCAGTTGTCTCTGTCGATCCGTACATAAGTATGTTGCAGGATTACCTGCTGCGTTACGCGGATCGTCTAGGGAGAGAAAAGTCAAAGTCCGCTTCTCTTACGCGCGCCTCCGCAGCGGGCAGGGTGACGCTGATGCTCAAAGAGAGCGAGACTTACGAAGCTTTCAAAACGGTCGTCGGCAAGATCAAGACAGACGCCGTAAGGAAGACGGCCATGTTGTGGATAGGGATCGAGGCTTTTGACGATTCCGTAAGAAAGCTTTCTCATGCTTTCGGCGAGTTGCTGCCGGACACAATGGTTGCGAGTGAAGACTTCGAAGACCTTGTTTTGACTGCGGATTTCGTCGAAAAACTTAGAACGAATTATTTAGACAGTTATTTAACAAATATTAGACTCAGGATACGAAAGAAAAACCAAGCAACGAATAAAGGCGCAAACAAAGATATTGCGACGCAAGGAGAAAGCGTATGACTCAAAATGTAAGCACGAGTAAAAAGGGTCGCATCCTTTCACGTACTTTTATGAATGTTGACTTTGTCCTTAGGTCACCTCTGTGTATTTCGGGCGACGGTGAAAAAACAGATAATGATGTGATGAGGGATGGCTCAGGCAACCCCTTTATCCCAGGGTCATCGTTAGCCGGAGCTCTCAGAGACTACATGACGTCTAGATTCTCACAGGGGGAGGCTAATTTGCTTTTCGGCAGTATCGCCGACGAGGCTAGGCAAAGCCCCTTGATCGTATCCGATGGCATCATTGCCGCTCCGATCATCAGCGTTCGCGATGGCGTCGCCCTCGATGACGGAAAACAAACCATCGAAAACGCTAAGTACGACATGGAAATTGTTGAATACGGAGCGAAAGGATCGCTTAACTTGGAGTTAGTCCTCCGCGACAATCACGGTTTTGATCTAGAAAAAGCCAAAGTTTGGATTTCCGCCCTCCTGATCGCCTTGGATAAAAACGATATACAGTTGGGCATGAAGAAGACACGTGGTTTCGGTTTGATTCAAATGACTAAACTGAGCATGCGCCACTTCGACTTCGACAAAAAACAGAGCTCGCTTGATGAGAGTCAGGCAGAGTCATACCTCGAATTTTTAAATAACGGGTTCATGATGAATCTCGACGAACTCAAAGGTGATGGAATAACGGCTGCGGAACTCGAAGCGCTCAATAACTGGAAAGGGGCGTTGGAGGCTGAAGCCAAAGACTTTAAGAGTATATACGACGAGATAGTCGTTCCCCTTAGACTTGAGGGCGGTCTGAGTATTAGGCAGTACTCTGCTCAGCCCGAGGCTCCTGATTTTCAACATATCCAATCGAGGAATGTGTCCGTCGTGCCCGGAACAAGCTGGACAGGGGCGTTGCGCCATCGCATGAAAAGAATCCTGCAAGAATTAGGTGTCGACGCGGAGAAAAGCGAAGATGAGATGAATCTCATCTTCGGCACTCTCTCGAGTGAAGAACAGCCAGGTTTCGCGTCGCCCGTAAGAATCTATGAGAGTCGTAGAGACAACGCTGAACTTTCCGCAAGCAAGGAAAAATTAATACTCAGCACTAGGACAAAGATTAACCGCTTCACCGGAGGCGCTCAAGACAAGGCCTTGTTTACAGAACGCATGTCCGTTGGCGGTGAATATTGTTTAGTCATCCGCATGCGAAAGAGTTTTACATTTCCTAAAGCCTCCGACGACGAACGCGAGAAGACGACGGCGAACTTGTTGAAAGGCCACAAGGGGTTGTTCTACTTGGCGATCAAAGACTTGTGTAACGGGTTTTTACAAGTTGGCGGTCAAACATCAATAGGTAGGGGTCTTTTTAGCTATGCGGGGGAGAACGCCGAAGCAGTTTTCTCACCACAAGATGAGAAAGAATGCCTGAAAGCCTTAGCGGAAAGAGTACAGGAACTTAGAAAACCAATCATGTCGAATTGAATGTCCGGATAGAGAGAAAAGAGAAGAAACAAGGGACAGGAGGGCGAGTATGCAAGAGAAAGATGTCGCGCAAACAAAATCAGCCATAGGTTTTTCGTTCGCAAGCTTATTTGATCATCTGAGAAGGAACCATCAGGCTGAGTTTCAAGATATGCCAAAGGGATTGATTTATTACATAAGCCGTAAAGAAGTGAAGCTATTGCACTATGACGCGAGCGACCAAGATGTCTTGACCGCTATTGAAGAGCGGATTGATTCGCGCAAGCGCAGTGAAAAGAATGTCCTGGAATTCCACGTCTTCACCGACAAAAAGGAGTACCGCTGCCTCGTCTCTTCGCGCGGCTCACAGATAATGCCCGGTAACCATCCCGGAATGATTGAGTACTTTGTTTCAGACGAGTCGAAAGGGCGTGGTGCAGGAAACAACGAGTGCAACTCATTTTGTGACACGGTTTTATTAGCAAAAAGGGTGAGCGGTCCATTAGGCATGCCTGAATCTTCATACCTCAAGGTCATGAATTACTTTGACTTTGACCACCACAACGGAATGCTGCGAATTAATGATTATCGTCTCGCCTGAGATGCTGACGGGTGGCCTTTTACTTAAAAGTGACGAGTTGATCGCACAGTCGAAGAAAAGAAGGAGCTAAAAATGGCAAGTTGGAATATAGATGATAAAAAGCGTTTTGTGAACCCTTATCAGTTTGCGCCTATCGATTTCTCCGAGAATCCCAAAAGAGAGGCTTGCGCTACGCCTGAGGTCGACCGCGGGCGCGATGCTGCTCAAAGAGCGACATTCAGTCCCGACAGCGATTTGCTTACGGGATACATTGAGTGTGCGCTATATCCCGTTGGCGACATGTTTATCCCGAATACAAGTAATGACAAGATATTCGGGGGCAAAATCATGGACGGTCAAGATTATCACAAGGAGTACGACTTTTATTCCTATGATGATCTCAGCGAAGTGGAAAAATCGAAAGATTCTGGCGGCCCGTCGCAGCCCATCATACCCGCGAGCTCAATTCGCGGGGTTATACGCAGCGTCTACGAATGCCTGACAAACAGCTGCCTTTCTGTCTTAAGCGACGAGCCCTTATCGTCTCGGGGGATTCCCCTCAGTCATGTAGACGTCCAAAAAAAGCCCGGTTTAATTAAAAAAGAACAAGGAAGGTTCGTCTTGTATTCGACCACGAGGTATGCATTGCCTATTAAAAACTATGGCAAGCGAAGCAACTTTACCATAGAGGCCAAATTTGACAAAGAGAAAGGAAAAACTGTTAAGGTGCTCAAAGTAGCCGGCTTGAGGGGAAGAGAGTACCGGAGCGGTGACAAAGTAACCTTTTCCAGTCTGAGCGGAAATCGCGTGGGAAAAATAACGGGGGACGATGCATCAAGCGGTAAGGAAGGGTTTCTCTACTTAGGTGAAAAAATAAGTCAGAAGAAAAACGAATCGGTCTTTGTTTTGGGAGAACCGGTAAAAGAAACTTCAGATGAAGAAGTACTAAAGAAAGCGATTGAGCTTTATAAAACGTCGCTTGCCGAATACTATCAGAATGAAGGCGTGAATAAATCTCTTAAAAAATTAGAAGTATCGGATGAACTGGAAGCAACAGACGCGGACAAACAATCAATACATTACGGATACGCAGATCTCAATATTGACACGTTTGATTGGGATGATCCGGAAAAGGCGTATCCCGTCTGGTATGAAATCATTGGCGGCAATCTCTATTTGTCACCTGCCATGTACGGAAGAAATGTATTTTACAGAACTGAACGGAACTTCTTTGCCGCTCATGCGCCCTGTACCGAAGAATCACATCTATGTCCAGCCTGCAGGTTGTTTGGTTTTGTCAGTGAAACGGAAAGCGGTGAGGCAAAGACGTCACATCTTCAGTTTACAGACGCGAAACTGAAGCCGGATTCAAGCGCAAAATATCAGAAACCTGTCGCTATTCAGGAGTTAAGCGGTCCCAAGACGAGTTCGGTTGAATTTTACACGAGGCCGATTGGAGAGAGATGGGACAAGAACTGGGATACCGTCAAGAGTTCAGATCGCAAGAATCATATTTGGAACTACGATTGGCGCACGTTTTACCAAGGTACCGATCAGGAAGAGAAAGAGCGGAAAAGACCTCAGAATAAAGCTTTTGATGCTACCGCTCGTATTGAAGCACGCGGGCGAAAATTCTATTGGCACGATCTGACCCGGGGCAAGTACAGAACTGAAGCAAAGACAAAGCGTAACTGTACGATACGACCGCTCAGAGGCTGTCTAACTGATAAAGAAGTTGATGATTCTTTCAACCAATTTCAGTTTAGAGTCTATTTCGACCGCATTTCCGCGGACGAGTTGACAGCCATGCTCTTGAGCCTCAGTCTAGGTACGGAGACACCGAGATTAGCCCATAAACTCGGGCATGGAAAACCCATCGGTTTAGGTTCGACAAAAATCGTTGTATCAGACGTCGTTGCGAGAACATTGAACTTTATCGAAAATGGCGGGACTCCGGAGGTCCGGTATGAAATGGTGCCGATATTCTCTGAAGATTCCTATCAGTTCTTTGCAAAACGTGCCTTTGATGACTTTTTAAGAATAGGTGAAGATGTAGAGAAAACAGAAGAACTCCTGGCGAACATAAACGCAAGGAACAGTCTCTTGAGCAAAGACCGGCGACTGCTTTGCGCCCTTATTCGGTTGATGGACACAGAAATTATGGTGAAGCAAAATGTGTCCTATCCCCTTGGCGAGAATGCCAGGGCTGAGAATAAAGACATGAAGGAGTCGTCAGCCAACTGGTTTATCGGAAACAGGAGTCTGGGCGGCTCAGAAATGGCGCCGGCTTTCAATTACATCTTACCGGATGTTAATGCGGCTGACCAAAGTTTGCCCTCATTTTATTATGGTGATGTCAAACAAGATGCGCCTGTCCAGGAAGTATCTGTGGTAGTTACTGTGAAGAGGGCGAAGCCTCCGGCTAAGCAAAAGAAGAGGTCGACCGGAGTGATTGTAGATTATGGTAAAGATTTGATAACAATACGAGTCGACAATAGTGACGTTGACTATCGTCTTGAAACACGGGAGAAAAAAGCTATCGATAGAATATTCAAGAATAGAAAGAAAAGTATTAACAAAAAAATTACTTTCTCCGAGCAACCAGTTAATGTACGAGGTGTGACACACCGAATCGTCGACATTGAGCGTGCTTAACACATATTCCGTAAAGAGTAGAAGATGCCGTCATTATGATCTTGCAAATTAAGCTACAATCGTCGAGTCAAATCGTCGTTCCATTGCACTACAAGGTACAGCTTCAGGGTTTGTTTTATAACGCGATGGACGAGGAAATGAGAAGTTTCTTGCACAATCAGGGGTATAAAAATGGACCTCGCGTCTTTCGTCTTTTTACCTTTTCTGACATTCAGGAGAGCGCCCGAAGGCAAGGAGAAAAATTGTTTTTCGGAAACGAAATAACGGTCTACTTTTCGAGCCATGATGCTGACTTGTGCATGAGCATTGCTCGCAATATGACAGGAAACCAGCAAAGAATTGGAAACCATTACTTTGACAGTGTGATCGTTGGACTAGCGAACCCGAAGATAACGGACAACATCATACGCGTTCAGGCCGTGTCTCCAATCGTGACTTACGAAACTCTACATCACGCCGATGGCAGACCTTATTACAATTACTTCCCCGCGGAGCATCCAAGCTTTACGGTGGAGGTGCGGCGTAACCTCATTCGCAAATACAATACTTTATACCCAGACACACCCATTGATCTTACGGCTGATGCGACAGAGATAGGGGGCACCTTTTCACAGACAGGGGAGACCAGCTCGAACAACGAAGCGCCATGTTTTGAGCTTCAAGCACTTGGGAAGAACAGGCAGGTGATAATGTACTATAAGAATTATGTCATTAAGGGAGTTCAGGGCGAGTTTCTCTTAAGATCTGATCCAAAACTATTACAAGTCGCCCTAGACTGCGGTCTCGGCTCCAAGAATTCCCAAGGCTTCGGCATGCTTATGCTGAAGGGGAGATGAATTGGTTCGGAATCTATCTATGAGGAATTGATACTGTTCTTTCCAATTTCTTAAGCTTATCCATAACGACTACCTCCGTCGGAATCTACCTATGAGGAATGAACGGTTTCTTCGCGTGTCTTTACAAAAATAAGAAGCGCCGCATTATGAGCGCATCTGGAAAGATGGGGTGAATTGCGTTATGTTTGTCATTTTGACTTATGATGTGAATCAGAAAAGAGTCAGGAAAGCGCTCTCTGTGTGTAGACGATATTTAGTTCATGTTCAGCGCTCTGTTTTTGAAGGGCATATCACCGAGTCAAAACTTGAAAAACTTAAACGCGAGCTACGTTACAAATTGAATCCGACCCAAGATTCAGTGTGCATCTATAAATTTGAATCGACCGCTTTCGCTGCGAAAGAAGTGCTAGGCAAATACGACTCCATAGAGAATGTGATATAGAGTGTGATTGATCTTTAGTAGCTTTTTGCGACTAATATACGTTAATAAATATATTGCAGAGGGGGATTTTATCATGTGTTTCTTTTCCGCGACGGTTGATGACTTGTTAGACGAGGATAATATCAATAAGGCGATTGAACATTTGAAAGCCAAAGTAAATTCATGCGGCGATGACGGTCAAATGTTGCACGATTTGCCCCAGTGTTGGGAAGCGAACAAGGGTTTGCTCTCAAAGCAAATTAGCACGGGAAACTACGCTCCCGGTATTGCCATAGAAAGAGAAATCGTCTCGGGCCGGGGAAAAAGGCGAAAGATTTATATGATTAATTCTATTGATCGTCTTTTTTCACGAGCGCTGTTGCAAGTTCTTCAAAGAGATGAAGATAAGGTGCTCCACGGTCATTGCCTTGCGTACAGGCAAGGCGCAGGATTAAAAACCGCTGTCCAAAAAAGCCGAGAATACGTCGAGGCGGGCAATCATTTCACAGTTGAAGTTGACATAAAAGACTACTTCGACAGCATCAACCACGCCCTATTGAAAGAGATATTATTGAACGTGTTCCAAGACGAAAGAATCTTCAAATTGCTTTGGTCTTTGATTACATCTAGTATCGTGCGCGATTGCCAGATCATTATTAAGCGCAAAGGAGTGATTACCGGCAATTCCCTTAGTCCGATTGTGGGGAACATTTTTCTGAGAGAGTTTGATTATTATCTAGAAAAAATTACGGATGCCTTTTGGCGATACGGGGACAATACGGTGCTCTTTTTCAAGGAAGAGAAGGAAGCGAGGGTCGTTTTCCCTGTTATCTGTGAATACTTATCCGATCAATTTAGACTCAAAATTAATGAGAGAAAAAGTTCGGTTCGCCATTTTAGTCGCCACGTTTTTCTCGGTTACAAATTAATCAGAGATAGAGAAAGTGAACAGATTATTATTCAGAAGTCATCCCACAGGCGTCAAGATATCCACCACAATTGGTATTCATCAGCGATAGAAAAAATCGGCAACGAGATTCATATTGTACAAGATGGTGTTTTAAGCAAAAGAGACGCGACGATTCTGTTTGAAAATGAATCCGGAAAACGGTATCTTCCTGTAGAAGTAATCGACACAATCAACATTTACGGAAACGTCATCTTCACAGCCGAGCTCTTTCTCTATTTTTCAGCACGAAAAATAAAAGTGAATATTATGGATAAATATGGCAATCTAGTCGGAAGCTTCACACCGTTGAGTTATTATCGGTCTGGCAAAACAATGTTGAAACAAGCTGAAACATATTTGAATAATGAAAAACGACTCAAAATCGCTAAGAGCATCGCGATTGCCGCTCTACATAACATGAGATCGAATCTCCGGTATTATGTGAAACGTAAGCAAAACAGTATGCTTGCCCAATCAGTCCAAAAGATTACGGATCATATTGTTAACATCAATCAAAGACGATTCAGAGCATTATGCTAGAGGAAGCAAGGGCAAGAGAAACATATTTTCAATGTTTCGATATCATCATAGGGCGAAACGCCTTTAGATTTGAAAAAAGAACTAGGCGACCTCCTCGTAATCCGCTCAATGCCCTGATAAGTTTTGGCAATACCCTTCTATATAATCTGATAGCTCAAGATATACATCGAACAAGTATGGATATTCGCATAGCCTTTCTTCACTCGACAAATAATCGGAGGTTCAGTTTGAATCTTGATCTTGCTGAGATCTTCAAGCCAGTTATTATCGACAAGGTAATCTTCTCATTAATAAATCGTCGAGAAATCCATGCCAAAAATCACTTCAGGCAAACAGATGATGGTGGTATTTACTTGAGCGATGAAGGGAAGCGATTATTAGTATCCGGCTTTGAATACAAACTAGATCAATCAATAACCGTCGGCGGAAAAAGGATGACATATAGAAGACTGGTAAGAGAAGAAACGCGAAAAATACAACAATCAATTATAAGGGATGATGCATATAAACCATTCAAGTATTCAAATTAATCGCAAAAAAGTCGTTCGATGATTTTTGTTGGTATAACGGCATTACAGGGTTTTTCGGTGTCAAAACTCCTCGTTTTTGAGGAATATAAGACCCAAAAGTCGTTCGATGATTATACAAAATCAGGATTTTCAAGAAAGACCCTTATATCAGGGCTTTGAGGGCATTCGCTAAAAATCGTCGAACGAAAAATGGTGCGAAGGCAAGAGCTGGAAATCCTTTAGCATTGGCAAAAAGATATTTATTCTTTAAAAATGATGCCAGTAATGATACTATGTTATTAAATTGATGGTGAAAGTGTTGTCGGAATCTACCTATGAGGAATTAACACCTTCACGGACGGACGGACGCTTGACGACTGTTCCGTTAGCAACGAGTCGGAATCTACCTATGAGGAATTAACACGCGGTCTGGTTAGTCCTAACGCCGTCACGCACGATGCAGTCGGAATCTACCTATGAGGAATTAACACATAATGACATCGTATTCGCTAGGCGGGCAATCTTCAGTGGCGTCGGAATCTACCTATGAGGAATTAACACTAAACTCGTTAATGGTCATTCCTACGATATCTAGCATGAGTCGGAATCTACCTATGAGGAATTAACACCTCTCAGCATCTTTGGCTTCTAGCACTTCGGCACTTCCCGCGTCGGAATCTACCTATGAGGAATTAACACTAAGTGCCGCAAACGCGCTTTAATCGTGCGCAACTCGGGTCGGAATCTACCTATGAGGAATTAACACACACGACCTTCACGGACGGACGCTTGACTACTGTCTCGTCGGAATCTACCTATGAGGAATTAACACACGTTTGCCAGAAAAGCAAATGCCCATCAAATCCCCAAGTCGGAATCTACCTATGAGGAATTAACACACGTCTGGTTTCCGCCTTTCTTGTTCATCATGATTTGTCGGAATCTACCTATGAGGAATTAACACCTGATACCGTCAAGATAAAGTCTTACATCTTCAAGCTTAAGTCGGAATCTACCTATGAGGAATTAACACTTGATATCATTTTCATTGACGATGACGCCATGTCTAGTCGGAATCTACCTATGAGGAATTAACACTTATAGCGGAACGCCACTGGCGTGTCGTAGCTGACCAAGGTCGGAATCTACCTATGAGGAATTAACACACAACTGAGCCAGCTACAATAATATCTGATTTTCCTAGAGTCGGAATCTACCTATGAGGAATTAACACATGAACGGTAAAGCTTCCCATCGTTCTACGTTATCCTCGTCGGAATCTACCTATGAGGAATTAACACCTAATGACTTGTTACCGTCTTTAGTCTGAGAGCCTGTGTAGGTACTCAGTCGGAATCTACCTATGAGGAATTAACACTCGTGACGATAGCGACTATTTTTATCACAATAGCACCGAGGTCGGAATCTACCTATGAGGAATTAACACCTGAATTGCTAAAAAACCGATGTCCACACTGACGAGTCCGGTCGGAATCTACCTATGAGGAATTAACACCTAGAGGAGACTCCTCTTTCGCCGGCTCGTCTGGTGTCTCGGTTGTCGGAATCTACCTATGAGGAATTAACACGGTCTAGCTTCGGCACCCATTTGAGTGTCGGATCCCTCTTTCGTCGGAATCTACCTTTAAGGACTAACCTTTTTCATAGAATCCAACCGATTTTGCTATGTTTGGTTGTATCGTATAAGCTGTATTCCATTGCATAGCTTTTTTCACTACGCTAGGTAACAAGATTTATCTCTACTGATGCGTGATACACTATTTTATGTGTTATGAAATATTCCTTGTTCCCTATGAGCTCGCTGGACGAAGCAGTGTGCAGGAGGTTTTTAATGCGCGTTCTATTTTCGGCTGTTGGTAGAAGGGATCCGGTTGATCTTCTTAGTAGAGATCGCACTTCTGGCGAAGGGGATGTTTTTACAGAGGGTTCTTTGTTACAAGCAATTCGGAAAGTTAAACCGGATATCATATATTTGTATTTGACTCAGGAAATGGCATATTTGGATGAGAAAGACGATAGATATGTGAAGAGCATCATGGAGCTGTATAGGCATCTTGATTATAAGAGTGAAGATGAAGCTTTGAAAGAAGTAATGATCCATAAGATTATGGGACAGGATGAAGGCAGACCGCACGATTTCAATTTATGTATTCAAGAGCTTGGTTCTGCGCTAAATAAAATCCATGAAAAACATTCTGAAGCGGAGTTATACGTTAATATTTCATCTGGGACGCCGGCTATAGAGAACGCGCTATACCTGTTAGCTTCCTTCAGTTCATACAAGATGCGTGTTGTTCAGGTGGATGCTCCCGGTTTTGTGGGTGAGAGTAATAGTAATAATGAAAAGAAGCAAAAAGTCGATTATGACCAAGAGTTGGCGAATCTGAGTATCCTTGAAGCTAACAAGGAAAAACTTCGCGCTTACTACCCTCCCTTGGAAAACATGAACTACACGCTGAAAAAGCGATTGATGATTGGAAACATAAATCAATTTAACTACAAAGCGGCCCTCACCATTGCGCGGACAGTGGCTGACTTTCTGGATGCTAGCGTTATCAGCTTGATTAAGGCCGCTGATTATAAAAGTACCTTAGATAACACACGTAAAGAGAGCGCGCTAAAGGGCGTTAAAAAGTCACTTCGCTTTAGTGAATACAAAAAACGCGGGGTGCGAATTGTGGACTACTTGCTCTACCTCGATCTTAACTTGAAGAGGGGCTTGCTGCTAGACTTTTTCCGCGGATTGACTCCTTTTATTATTAATGTCTTTGAGCTTTACCTGAAAAGAGTGTTAAAAATTCCTCTAGATTCCTACACTGAGGAGAGGGGCAGGAAGGGGATAAGAAGGTGCTTCTCTCCGGAAAAATTAGATAGAGATGACACAGGGCGAAAGATTCATTCGCTTCTCACGAGAGGGAGAACGGTAAAGTTCAATTTTGGTAATTCGATAGCGTCTTGGCATTGTTTAATTCTCATTAAAGGTCTTTCTACTGATGTTGATTTTATTAGAAAATGCCAGCAGTTGCGCGATATTGAAGTAGCGATTAGAAATCCGGTTGCCCATCGCATTGTCTCTCTTGATGAAAATGGTGTGGTGCATATGATGAGTGAGGCTACTAGAAAGAGCGGAAAACGCACAGGGGGAAAAACTCCAGCGGATATTATGGATTTATGCCAGAAAGTTCTTGAAGCATGCGGTCTCGACCTACCGCCTGATGTCTGGCAGACATACGAAAACATCAATAAGCATATCATCAGTCTGCTGTAAGTGATGTGGTAAGGAGGTTCACAATGCGTGTTTTATTCTCGTCCATTGGCAATAGAGATCCGATTAATTTATTAGACAAAGATCTGACTTCTGGTGAAGACCATGTTTTTACGGAAGGTTCCTTGCTTCAGACCATTAGGCTGGTTAAACCTGATGTCATCTATTTGTATATGTCTCAAACAGTTTCGCACCTAGACGATAAAGACGATAGGTATGAAAAGAGTATTAGAGAGCTCTATAAATATTTGGAGATGGACGTGAGCATCGAAAAGATCAAGAAAGAGGATTTAGATAGACCTCACGACTTTGATTTCTTTATCGAGGAATTTCCACCTCTCTTAGACAAAATATATTATGAGCATAAGAAGCCGCTGCTATATGTAAATATATCGTCTGGTACACCAGCTATGAAAAACGCTCTGTGCTTCGCTGCCTCCGTGAGTGCGTATAAGATACACGTCGTACAGGTAGACGTGCCCATTCCTGGGGGAGAAAGTAAGAGTGAGGAAGAAGCAAGTGATCCGTATGATCATAAGTTAGTCAATGAGAGTATTTTGCGAGCTAATGAGATGGATATTCGGGCTTATTATCCTTCCTTGAAAAATATTAACTATGAGCGAAAGAAGCTATTAATCATTGAGAACATTGAGCAGTATAACTACAGGGCTGCCTGGACCATCGCTAAGACGGCTACAGGTATACTCGACGACAGCGTGATCTCACTGATTGAAGCTGCCTACTATAAAAGCGTATTGGATAACGACCGTAAAGAGGAGGCCTTAAGGAGGGCTCACCAGACGTTTGATGAATACCGGAAACCGGGATGGTCACGACACATTGTGGACTACCTTCTCTACTTAGCTCTCAACTTGAGACGAGGTTTGTTGTTAGATTTTTTCCGCGGACTGACTCCCTACATCGTAAACGTTTTTGAGCTCTATCTGAAGGAAGTGTTGACGATCGATCTTGAACGCTATACAGATGAGGACGAAAGCGGTATAAGGCGCTTCGACCAAGATAAATTAGAACAAGATAGCGTGGGAAGGAGAATATACTCAATTCTCATGAACGAGTTCATGGGAGATTTTAATTTTAACAAGCCGTTATCTTCGGTTCAATTGGTGCCGATTATTGATGGTTTTTCTGGTGACGCTGACTTCGTCGAAAAGTGTCGGGAGTTGCGCGATATTGAGGAAGATGTCAGAGATCCAGTTGCCCATAACATCGTCTCTCTTAATGCGGACAGTGTAAATGTTATGACGGACAAAAGACCAGCAGAGATTTTAAAGCTGTGCCAAGAGGTTTTGGAGGCATGTCAGCTCGACTTGCCTCCCGGTGTCTGGCGGACATATGACAAAATCAATGAGCAAATCATCACTCAGATATAGGCGCGCAATAGCAATGATGTTGACCCTTACGCTCCGTCAATTGGCGAGCTTGAATACTCATGCGTTCTTTGTGGGTATCACCCACGCTTCGCTTTGTTTTAGACGTCTATTACACCGTCTTCAAAGGTCCTTTGAAGCCAATCACTTGAATTGCTATTTTTCAGTGATATTATCCTGACTGAATGTGTGTAGCGATGACCATGATCGCAATAAAAGACTACATTTTCTCGTATTGTGATAGCGATTATTATTATAGACAAAAGATACGAAGTACTAGTGTGTTAAGCAGTTGGTTGTAATTCACTGATTTCGGGTGATTAGAAATCGTTCAGTTTGCTCTGGTTAAGAAATGTTCTCGCCTTTTTGGACGAGTTATGCATGAAAGGTGGTTATCGATGAAACAGCTCGGGTTCGGTTTGATGCGACTTCCTACGGTAGAGTGCGATGATGAAAAATAATCGATATGGATCTTTTTTAAAAAATGGTCGCTCTCTTTACGGAGAGCGGTTTTTCCCATTTTGATACGGCTTATGGGTATCATGGCGAGCGAAGCGAAGGGGCTTTTCGTGAGACCGTTGTCAACCGCTATGACCGTGACCGTTTTACCGTCACGGATAAGATGCCGATGTGGCATGTCGAACGCAAAGAAGATCTGGATAGAATCTTTACGAAACAGCTTGAGCGTTGCGGAGTCGATT
>JAAYPI010000017.1 GCA_012519885.1 Bacteroidales bacterium | reverse complement strand
TCCTTTTACCGTATCGTATTCGCCAGCAATTACGCGTACCTGATACCCCTCTTTGTTGACAATAGGAATATGGTTGGCGGTTATATCTCGGTATTGAGGATGTGTCATTTTGTCTTTGGCTGGCAAGTTGAGCCATAATTGCAAGCCACGAATACGCTCTGTGGGTTGAGGCATTTCTTGGTGAATAATACCACTACCTGCCGTCATCCATTGGCAATCGCCGTTGTATATAGTACCTTTATTTCCAAGGCTATCACCATGTTCAATCTCACCCTCTAGTAGATATGTTACAGTTTCAATGCCACGGTGGGGATGCCACGGAAAACCTTTGATATACTCTGATGGTTTTTCAGAATCAAATGCGTCTAACATCAAAAAAGGGTCAAAATTATACACATCTTGGTTGTTCAACATGCGAATTACACGCACACCTGCACCCTCCATTACTGGTATGCCAGCTTTTACAAATTTCACTTTTCTATTCATGTTACATTACTGAGTTTATGTTTTTTCTAATTGGGAAAGTACTGATCTAACAACATTTCTAACTTATCGGCATCAATGGGTTTGGTTAAAATATCGTTCATACCAGCGTCAATACATTTGTTTGTTTCTTCGGTTAAAGCTCCTGCTGTAAGGGCAATAATTGGAATGTGTATAGAGTTAGATTTTTCCCACTTACGTATGGCTTTTGTTGTTTCCAATCCATCCATTTCGGGCATATGAACATCCATAAAAATCAAATCAATATGCTGACTCTGAACCAATTCTATTGCTTTTTTCCCATTTGTAGCTTCTATCAACTGTGCATGTGGCATTTTTCTGGAAATTAACATCTTGGCAAGTAACATATTCATTTCTACATCTTCGTCAATACCATAAAAAAAGGTCCATGTAAAAATTGCAAACATTAGCATTGAAAAGAAAAAGGCAAACGCTTCTTTCCGTTGATTAAAGGAATAAACCCCAAGCAACAACGCAATAAGCGAGGAAATTATCATGAAAATGCTAAGGGAATTCAACTCCATAGTGCTACAATGGTTTGCTATTAAATGAATGTAATGTCAAAAGTAATAATTATTTATAAAAAATACAACAATTTGTTACCATATGATAAAAAAAAGTATTTTTGTATGTGTTAGAGAATCTTAGGCTCGTTTAGAATTAAATAAAAAGCAGACCATGCATGTAAAAAAGTGTATATTTTTTTTTCTATTTATCGATGTTTGTTGGTTTAGCTCATGCTGCTGACATCCCCAACGGAAAATCGGGATGGAATATTGGTTTTATGCCTTTTGCTGCGTATAATTCTGACTTAGGTTTACAACTTGGAGGCTTGGCAAATGTATACTATTACGGAGATGGGAAACAATACCCTGCATATCAACATTCGTGGTATGCTGAAATTAGCCACTTTAGCAAAGGTTCTGGGCTATACCGCTTTTTTTATGATACCGAATACCTACTACCTGGCTATAAGCTATCGATTGATGCATTGTATATGCCCGATCAAGCACTGGATTTTTTCGGATTTAATGGGTACGATGCTGTCTTTCAGCCCGATTGGATAGACGAATATGCCGCTTCATACCAATCACGTATGTTTTATAAGCACGAACGCAATTTGCTCCGTTTTAAAATTGATATGCAACACAGCACTCCTATTCCACACACACGATGGGTGGTGGGATATGCTTTTAAACAATTTACTGTAAACGAAGTAAACATCAACCAATTGAATAAAGGCAAAGAGCCACACGAGCAACTTCCTGCTATTGATGGGCTGTATGCCAAATATATCGACTGGGGAATAATTTCTGCTACAGAAGCCAAAGGAGGTATTCATCACGATATAACTACTGGATTGGTGTACGACACACGCAACAATGAACCTTGTCCAACACAAGGAATATGGTCTGAAATTGTATTGCTCAATAGCTTTCATCCTGAGTTTACCTACGGGAAATTAGCCCTAACACACAGGCAGTATTTTCCAATCACCTCCCAATTATCATCGGCTATTCGCATTGGCTACCAGCAACATATATATGGGAAATCGCCTTTTTACCTCTACCCCTACATGGTATATTCGTATTTACCCTCGCCAGAAATTGATGGCATTGGGGGAAGCAAAACGGTACGAGGCATTCTTCGCAACCGTATAGTAGGCAATGGTGTGGCATTTGGCAATGCAGAACTACGGTACAAATTTTGGCATTTTCAGTTATTTAAGCAACAGTGGTATGCGGCTCTCAACCCGTTTGTAGATGCGGGCATGGTGGTAGATAAAATTCCGCTACAAATAACACACATTACGGAAGATATAACGCCCTATTTTGCCTCCAATGCAGAAAAAATACACCTATCCTACGGTTGTGGCATACGTGCAGCTATGAACGAAAATTTTGTGTTAGCCACCGATATTGGATTCCCATTAAGCAAACAAGACGGCACAATGGGTTTATATATTGGCATTAATTGGTTGTTTTGAGAAGAAAAAAACAGTTGAAAGTTATAAAGTGGTGAGTTGAAAGTTGAAAGTGAACGGAAGCAACACGAGCAATGGGGAACGTTTCTCGTTATTTGTTTCTCGTTTTTCGTTTAATGTGTAGTGTGTAATGAACTTTAAACAGCTCCAACTATCAACTATCAATTATCAACTATCAATCAGTCTTCATCTATGCAACAACATCTCTGGATGAGCCTGTATATACTCTACAGTACGTTGGTAGCCAATCTCATACAACTCCTTGAAGGCATGAAAATCAAAAATCGAATAGGTAGAAGCACCATTGCACGATATATAGTAATTACAGTAGGGTTTTCGCACCCGATGGGTTTCGGCATTGGCGGCTAAAATAGAATATAAAACGACATCAGAGGCTTTTTTTAATTCCTTTTTTCTGGGATATTCCAACACATCTACACCAATAATCACATCGCACTTATCCAATAATGGCTCAACGGGCAAATTATTTAATACACCCCCATCTACATAGTGCATGGAGTCGATAATCTGAGCCTCAAACACAGAGGGTATAGCAGCCGATGCACACACATAATCAATCAATCTATCTCCCGTTGATTTAATCTCCCATTCGCCTGAATACAGGTTAGTTACACACACAAACAAGGGTATTTGCAAGTGGTCAAAACGATTATGGGGAACATATTTTGACAATAGTTCGTGTACCGTAATCATACTTGAAAAACCCAAAATAGAACTTGGAAATTTCCAAATACTCGAAAAGCGATTCATTTTCTCTTTCGGAATAACTTTCATCATCTCTTTGGGCGAAATGCCTTGAGCATACAACAAGCCAATAATGGCACCCATACTCGACCCCGAAATATAGGCGGGTTTTATACCATTGTCTTCGAGGGCTTGCAACACACCAATGTGCGAAAAACCTAAAGCTCCTCCTCCGCTTAAACAAATACCAATGGTATTCGATGGGGGCATTTTATGTTCTTGTTCTGCTAATACGTTCATAGATACAAAAATAAATACTAAAATTGTAAGGTAGCTTTTTATCATATCAAGCATATTTACCAACAAATATCCGTATTTTTCAGACACAAAGCAATTATTTTGTTACTTTTGTGTCGAATTAATTAAAATAAGATGATTGGAACACTAGTAAATACAGCTGCGGTAATAGTGGGAGGCAGTTTGGGTATGTTTATCAAACACCGTTTGCCCGAAAAATACGTGCGTATCTATTTTCAAGCGGTTGGTTTGTTTACCATAGTATTGGGCATTAGCATGTCGCTAAAAATGGCATTTCCCTTGATGGTAGTAGCCAGTTTGGCATGTGGCGGAATACTCGGTGAATGGCTTCAGCTCGAAGAAAAAACAAACCGACTGGGCGAAACTTTAAAAAAGAAACTGCGTTTTTCCAACGAGCGTTTTACCGAAGGCTTAGTTACGGCTTTTTTGCTTTTTTGTATGGGTTCCATGTCAATTATTGGAGCTATTGAAGAAGGTTTTGGCAAAACATCCGATTTGTTATTAACCAAATCCTTGATGGATGGTTTTTCTGCCTTGATGTTGGCTTCGGCATTGGGTGTTGGTGTGGTATTTTCATCTATACCGCTACTGCTATTTCAGGGAGGTATTACGCTGATGGTATGGATGTTTGCAAAAGACATTCCTACAATTTACATCACTGAAATAACGGCTGTTGGGGGTATTTTGTTGATTGGACTAGGTTTTTCCATTTTAGAAATAAGAAAACTCAACATCATCAACTTACTGCCATCGCTTGTCTTTATTTGTCTATTTTTATATATCCGTTCATATTTTGCCATCTAAATGAATGCAACCATCATATCATTGATAGCCAAACAACTTGGCATTAGCGAAAAACAAGTAAAAAACACAGCCGACTTGCTTGGTTCGGGCAATACCATTCCATTTATCAGTCGCTACCGCAAAGAAACTACGGGCAACTTAGATGAAGTGCAAATAGGCAATATCAATGAATTAGTACAGTATTTTGAGGAACTAAATAAACGCAAAGAAACCATCCTCAACACCATTGAAGAACAGGGGAATCTGACCCCAGAACTTGCAGATAAAATAGCCACTTGTTGGGAAAGCAACGCACTAGAAGATATGTATTTGCCCTACAAGCCAAAACGTAAAACCAAAGGGCAAACCGCCAAAGAAAATGGCTTAGAACCATTGGCAAAAATACTGATGAGTCAATCGGCAGACGACCCTTATCGCATTGCTCAGCGATTTGTTACAGGCAATGTACAAAACAATGAAGCGGCTGTGCAAGGAGCCTTGGATATCATTGCCGAGTGGATTAACGAAAGTGCCATCGCACGTAACCGCATTCGCCAAATATTTGCATACGATGCTGTGATTACAGCCAATATTATCAAAGGAAAAGAGCAAGAAGGGGCTCATTACGAAAATTATTTTAAGGTAAAAGAGCCACTAAAAAAATGTAGCTCGCACCGCTTATTAGCGATACGTAGAGGAGAAGCTGAAGGATTTTTACGGGTATCCATCAATCCGTCTGACGAAGAGGTATGCCTTACAAAACTGACACAGATTTTTGTAAAAAACAACACGCCATCGGCTCAACTCGTAGCTACTGCCTGCAAAGATGCGTATAAACGTTTGCTAAAACCGTCTATTGAAACAGAATTTGCCCATAGCAGTAAAGAGCTTGCCGACAAACAAGCCATTGCCGTTTTCGCCAATAACCTGAAACAATTGTTATTAGGATCTCCTTTGGGCGAAAAAAGGGTGCTTGCCATCGACCCTGGCTACCGAACAGGGTGTAAAGTGGTCTGTTTGGATGCTCAAGGCAATTTGCTACACAACGAAACCATCTATCCGCATCCACCACAAAAAGAGACCGCTCAGGCTGCCCGCAAAATACAACAATTGGTAGAAACATACGCCATACAAGCCATTGCTATAGGCAACGGAACTGCCTCCAGAGAAACGGAAACGTTTATGCAACACATTCGCTATCCCTTGTCAGTAGATATTTTTGTAGTAAGCGAAAATGGGGCTTCGGTATATTCGGCTTCTAAAATTGCCCGCGATGAGTTTCCTCAATACGATGTAACGGTGCGTGGAGCTATATCCATTGGGCGTAGGTTGATGGATCCCTTGGCTGAATTGGTAAAAATAGACCCAAAATCCATTGGCGTAGGGCAATACCAACACGATGTGGATCAAAATAAATTGCAAACAGCATTAGACGAAACGGTAGTACATGCCGTAAATTTAGTGGGTGTAAATTTAAATACTGCCAGCGAACATTTGTTGCGTTATGTGTCGGGACTGGGACCAAGTTTGGCTAAAAATATTGTAGCGTATCGTTCGCAAAATGGCGAATTCACCAGCAGGGAAGAGCTAAAAAAAGTGCCACGCATGGGTGAAAAAACCTTTGAGCAAGCCGCAGGATTTTTACGCATTGCTGGAGCACAAAATCCCTTGGATAACTCTGCTGTGCACCCCGAAAGTTACTATGTAGTAGAAAAAATGGCAAAAGACCTGAATTGTCAATTGGCTGATTTAATTGGTCAAAAAGAGGTAGCACAACGCATACAGCTCGAACGGTATATCGACCAACATATAGGTTTACTTTCGCTCAACGACATCTTAAAAGAACTCGAGAAACCGGGTAGAGACCCCCGTAAAAAAGTCAGTGTAATCACTTTCGACCAACGCATCACTACTATCAACGATGTGCAAGTAGGCATGTTACTTGACGGGATTGTAACCAATATCACCAACTTTGGTGTGTTTGTAGATATCGGTATCAAGGAAAATGGCTTGGTGCATATTTCGCAGTTAGCAAACAGCTATGTATCTGACCCAAGCACCATTGTATCCTTGCATCAAGCTGTGCAAGTAAAAGTAATACAAGTAGATACGGAAAAGAAACGGATTCAGCTCAGCATGAAAACGGGCGAATAAAGGGAATGTGAAACAATTATTTCACCAACCGAATACCCTCTTCCTCTATGGTTATCAAACGTCTTTTGTACAATTCGCCTATTCCCTCCTCTTGTCATAGTTTGTATTATCGCACTACACGCTGAGCGTATGCCTATTGCATACGTTTAGTGCATAGGAACTCAACCATGTTAAAGAGCTTACGTAGAACGAGGATTACAATCTATGAAGTTTCAAACATTGATATAAAACAACAAAAAATAAAAATTTATTACAAAAAGTTTGTTTCCCAATAGGGAAATATTTATCTTTGACAAAAATTATGAATGAAACCAAACTTTGACATAGAATTATTGCCTGAAGCGGTAGAATTTTTAGAAAACCTTGACGAAAAATCAAGAGAAAAAATTTATTACACTATCAAAAAAGCACAATTTGTAAACGACAACGAATTATTCAAAAAGTTAAACGAATTTATTTGGGAATTTAGAACTTTATATAAAGGAAAAGCATTTCGACTATTTTCGTTTTGGGACAAATCAAACGGGAGAGAAACCTTGATTGTGGCTACTCACGGAATTTTAAAGAAAACACAGAAAACACCAACAAAAGAGATTAAAAAAGCCGAAGAAATAAGAAAACAATATTTAGAATACAAGTCAAAAAGTAAATAATATGGCAACAAATAAGTTTAAAACCGTTTCGCTTGATACCATGATAGACAAACACATTGGAAAGCGTGGAACTGAAAAGCGAGAAAAATTTGAGAATGAGTTGAGAATTGACCTCTTAGGACAAGCCATAAAACAAGCTCGACAAGCATGTAATATGACACAAGAAGAATTAGGGGAGCTTGTGGGTGTTCAAAAAGCACAAATTTCAAAAATTGAAAACAGTGTTAAAAATGCAAGATTTGAAACTATTATGAAAGTGTTTGAAGCCTTGGGTGCTAAGGTAAGTTTTAAGGTAGAACTGAATAATAAAAAATTAGCATACTAAAATGCATTACATCTGGAGTTCTTGCTTGCCACACAATTCATTTTGTGCGGTAGCGTAGGAGGAATAAAGGGAATGTGAAACAATCATTTCACCAACCGAATACCCTCTTCCTCTATGGTTATCAAACGTCTTTTGTACAATTCGCCTACCACTTTTTTGTACGATTTTTTGCTAATGCCAAAAGTGGCATAAATTTCTTCTGGAGCAGTTTTGTCGGTAGTAGGTAAAAAGCCGCCAGCATCAGTAAGTTTTGCCAAAATGCGTTCTGCCTCTGTCATTACGTGCTGTGCTCCTGAACGTTGCAATCGTACATCAATCTTGCCATCTTCCCGTACTTGCTTAATAAAAGCAGGCACTTTCTGTCCAACAGCAACGGGATTAAAAATTTCGTTTTGATAAATCAAGCCCAAATACATATTGTTGATGATGGCTTTGTAGCCTAAATCGGTTTTTTTCGCAATCAAGGCTTCTACTTGGTCGTTTTCTTCGAATGAAGCCGGTGTTTTTGCAACCCATTTTTCGAGTTTAGCCGAACCCACTATGCGGTTGGTTTTTTCGTCTAAATAAATATACACCACAGCCAATTGACCTTCTTCTAAATACACTTTTTGTTCGCTAAATGGCACCAACAAGTCTTTCATCAGCCCCCAATCTAAAAAAGCCCCAAATTTGGTTACGCTTTTCACCTGTAAAGCGGCAAAATCGCCAACTTCGGCAAAAGGTTTTTCGGTGGTGGCAATAATGCGGTCTTCCGAATCTACATACACAAACACATCCACTCGGTCGTCCACTTCGCAATTGGCAGGAACATACCGTATCGGCAACAAAATTTCGCCAAACTCGCCGCCATCGAGGTAAACCCCAAAATCAACATGTTTCACTACACGTAAGGTATTGTATTTTCCTATTTCCATGGTATTTGTATGTGTTATATTTTTTAAAATTCGGACGTAAAATGGAAACGTATATTCTTAAAATCGCTTTGTGCCATTTGCAATACATAACCCGAATCGGCTAAAAAGACATCTCTGCCCTCTTTGTCTTTTGCCATGTATTGGAACTTGCGTTTTTTAAATTGCTCTAATTCTTCGGCATTATCACTTTCTATCCAACAAGCTTTGTACAAACTAATTGGCTCCCATTTACACTGAGCATTGTACTCGTGCAACAAACGATACTGAATTACTTCAAATTGTAATTGACCAACTGTACCAATAATTTTTCTGCCATTATATTGGTTTACAAATAATTGAGCCACACCTTCGTCCATTAACTGATCGATGCCTTTGTTTAATTGCTTTGATTTTAATGGGTCGGCATTTTCGATATACTTAAACATTTCGGGAGAGAAACTGGGCAATCCTTTGAAATGAATTTCTTCACCTGCGGTTAGGCTGTCGCCAATTTTAAAGGTACCTGTATCGGGCAAACCGATAATATCGCCTGCAAAAGCCTCATCAACAGTTTCTTTCTTTTGTGCCATGAAAGCGGTAGGCGATGAAAATTTCATCAACTTATTATGACGAATGTGTTTGTAGTTGACATTACGCTCAAACTTGCCTGAACATATTTTTACAAAAGCAATACAACTACGATGATTGGGGTCCATATTGGCATGAATCTTAAAAATAAACCCAGAGAAATTATTCTCTTCAGGTTTTACAACCCGCTCAGTAGCCTCTACGGCACGTGGCGATGGGGCTATTTCAACAAAACAATCCAACAATTCTTTTACCCCAAAATTATTCAAAGCACTACCAAAAAATACGGGTGCCAAACTACCATCAAGATAGGTGTTTACATCAAATGGCTCGTACACCCCTTCGATAAGCTCGATATCTTCACGCAATTTAGCGGCATTATTTTCTCCAATGTGTTTTTCTAACTCTTTGTTCGAAAGGTCGTTAAAGGCAATTGACTCAGAAACAACTTGCTTGTTGGGAGTATATAGGTCTAAACTTTTTTTGTAAATATTGTACACCCCTTTAAAACCAACCCCCATATTGATAGGCCAACTCAAAGGACGAACAGCAATACCCAATTCACTTTCAATCTCGTCGAGCAAATCGAAAGGTTCTTTTCCTTCCCTATCCATTTTATTTACAAATACCATTACAGGCGTATTACGCATACGACAAACTTGCATCAGTTTACGCGTTTGTGTTTCTACCCCCTTGGCGGTATCAATCACAATAATTACGCTATCTACCGCAGTAAGTGTACGAAACGTATCCTCGGCAAAATCTTGGTGACCAGGCGTATCCAAAATATTGATTTTATAATCTCGATATTCGAACCCCATTACCGATGTTGCCACCGAAATACCCCGTTGTTTTTCAATTTCCATCCAGTCAGACGTGGCCGTTTTTTTGATTTTGTTCGATTTTACCGCTCCCGCAATATGAATAGCTCCACCAAAAAGCAAGAGTTTTTCGGTTAAAGTAGTCTTACCAGCATCGGGATGGCTGATGATAGCAAAAGTGCGTCTGCGTTTTATTTCTTCTTGAAAAGTCATGTTATCGTGCTAAAATTGAGGTGCAAAGATAATAAAAATCCGCTTACGAAATTGAAAGAGCTTGTAAAGTTTGAAAGTTTATAAAGTTTGAAAGTAGTAGATAGTTGATAATAAAGGAAAGCCACACGAAAGACGGGAAACGTTGTTCGTTTAGCGTTAAACGTTGTTCGTTGTTCGTGAGGTAGCGGTGGTTTGGTTTGAATAGGGAAAGCTGG
>JAAYPI010000141.1 GCA_012519885.1 Bacteroidales bacterium | reverse complement strand
TGATAACAGCTTCTAAACGCTGATTCAACTCGCCCTGATAGAAAAAGTACATAAATGGGCAAATCTCGTAACCATTTACTTGCTGATAAATTATCTCCAGTGCCTCTTGATAATAAAAGTTTTCGGATTGATCATTAACTCTGGAAACTACTAATCTGGGGTTAGATTGTATTGTAAAAAATTTAAGATCTTCAATATCTGCATTTTTTAGTCCCAAAGATTTGATTTCTGAATTAGTGCATGCAAACTTCTCACCTATGACTTTCAAATCTAAGAGGTTAAAAGTAAAATGTCGAATGTCTTTTTGCCAAGATCTTTGCAGCAGCTTGAATGCTTCGAGCGAGAAATATTTTATTTTTTTCGTTTTTTTATGTAGTAGTAAATTTTGCGATTCATATTGCTTAAAAGGTGCTAAAGGGCGTGGTAAGAAAAATATTTCCTTGCATTCACCGCTGTTATGATCAATAAATTTGAGTCCCCAAAAAAGCGATGAAAAAGATAAAGTAGGCAAACTGTGAGATAGCAGCTTTACTGCTTTATCTTCTCCATAAAGCAAAACAGCACAATTAAAAAGTGCAGAAAAGAGTTGGTCTGAAGAGAACGAATCTATTATTTTTGCCTTACTGTTCCCAAAGTGAAACTTAGCCTTATTCTCTGGATAAAATTTAAAGGCTCTCATAGACTTTACTCCTCCAGCATTTCTTCAAGCTTCTTAAGAAAACTGTCCTTGGCTTGGGAAAAATCGCTTAGCATGCCGCTATATAACACCACTGGTTCGTTTGGTCCCTCATATTGAGCAATAGTCTTCACTGCAATTTCTAATCCTTTGAACTGAATACGCCCATAGCCTCGAGAGCCATTACCACCCAGATAATCATCTTCTAGTAAATAAAGTCCCGAAATCAAATAAACAAATCTTTGAAGATCTTTCACTTCTAAGAGGTTAAAAACCATTTGCATATCAAATTCAGCCCCTTGGGGCACTCTCTCGGTCTGTCGCGGGTGTTCAGCCCGGGAAGTTAACCTATCAATCTGGTTTTCCCATTTACTTTCAGTGTAAATTAGTTCAAGTTCCCGAAACTCATCCTCTTTATTTTCCATTTTAGATTTAATATCTGCTGCCAAATGACAATCACGTACTATTAACCGTGTGGGTCCGGCTTCTACTGACCTCTTATTTGCTCCATTACCAAAAATAACACAGATATTGCAATCTTTTTTGCCGCAATCACACAGAGGCAGGCCTTCCTTTTTCTCCAACAGAATACGTAATTTGCCTTTTAAGGAAGAACCGGGAATGTAGGGGACACCTTCGCTAGTTTTTATTACACAGTTGTCAATATCGCCAATTGCTACGTCTGCATTAGAGCCGCCAATATGCAAACCAGTTAAAGCTTTTATCCTGCCATTAATAAAAATTTTCCCTTTTAATTTCATAAATCTCCCTCCTATTTATCGTTGCCAACATACTTTCTATAAGCAACTATGGCTTCTACAAATCGTTTATAATTACTCAAATGCTGTTCGTTGTTGATTTCCATTTTTTTGGCTAGATAGTCCAATAAATCCATGAATTCCCTAAGAACAGCAACCTTTTCATTTCGCCCGGAGGTGTAAGCAAAATGAGGGCGCAACAATTTGATATCTTCGACACTCCGTGCGTTCAATATCCGTGCATAAATTTTTCGAATCATGGAAGTTGTGACTTCCCCCGAAGCCAATCTTTCAGCATACTTTTTTGCGTAGTCACAGAACAAATCATATAGTTCTTTTTTTTCGCTTATAACTAAAGCAGACTCTTTAAAATACTTAACACTTTCATGTTCAGGAATCCGGCAGTTGATAGCTTTAGTGCGGCCATCTTGTTGTTTGGTAATATCAAACTCTATTTCCACATTTCTTTGACAATCATTAATGATAAGACCACTTGTTAATGAATCTTCATTAAAATAGTAATCATTGCCATCTTCACTGGTGATAAAGCCAAAACCTCTCTCTACATTCACATTCCTTACTCTACCTCTCATCTTCTTTCCCCCTTACTCCTCTGGTTTCCATTTGAGCCCATTTGACAGCTGCAGGAATAATCATAATGTTTTCTATCTGTTTGTCAGTTGACTTTTCCATTAAATTGTCTACAACAATTTTTCTATAGGCCGAAATTAACTTTTCAGCATCTTTTCGGGCTACATCCCGCAGGTAATAAGCAAGCCTCCAAAAACGCAAATTATCAACTCTGCCGTGCAGCGAATCCAGAAGTATTCTTCTAAAACCTAAAGTTGACTTCCAAATTTTATATAAAAATGCTCTACCGAGCGCTTCCCCTTTGCCCTGGAAATTATTGCGCATAATTTCCAGTAATAATTGTTTAAAATTTCTAATGGCAGCAAACTCTGCCCAATTAAACACTTCACCAAACAAAGAGACTTTGTTTTTACTAGGAATATCCTGCCCCTTATTCAAATAGTTTTTGGCGTTGTCTAGTGCCTCCTCTACCAACTGTGACGACATAATAATCGGATAGTCAAATCTATAAATGCCTATGCCCGCAGAAAAAGTTATCTGTGGATGGTAACAGGTAAATTGACGAAATTTATCATAAAATTCTTGGGTAAACTCTAATATTTTGTCCCAGGCACCTACAATAAAGGTATCATCACCACCGGAAAATACTACGTAAAGATATTGATCCCAATAATTTTTGCTAATTAAGTAATTAATGTAACCCTCAAAAAATAGAGCTAACATACGGCTAAGAGCAGTTATACAGGCGATGTTTGCATTATTACCTAAACCATTGACAAACAAGTTGCCCAAATTGTCCACATCAAGCTTAAGTAAAGCTAATTTTTGATCGCCGCAGCTTAATTTAGAAATCTCTTCAAAACTAAGCTGTTTTTTATTCCGCTCATTATAAGGCAATCTATAAGCTCCTAGCCTATAACCTGCAAAGCCTTGCTGCACAAAATCTGTATCATTTAAAACATAAGTAAAACACCTATCTTCATTACTAACCCCTTGAAAATCGGTAAAATAATACTCATAGCCAAAAGCACGAAAGACATCTTGATAATCTCTAACAGTTAACAGTTCTCTTGGCTTTACCTCTTTAATAGTTAAACAATCTGCAGCCCTGAGGTCATTTGTTAAATCCATAAAACTAGCACAAAAAGAACAAATGCTTTTTTCTCTTTCAGCATCATAAGTGATTTCTCTTTCTTCACTTTCCGCACCACAAAGCTGACAATGTGCATAATCCTCTGACCCCACACCAAAAGGACCAAAGATTTCGTGGTAATGTTGCTGGAGACCTATCTCTGACCACTTTCTGTTCTTTAGAATATTTACCTTTTCTTTAACGGCAGCCCAATGATAGCTAAACTTTTTCATTAAATCTGCAGGTGAAAGCAAAACATAATCTAAACCAATATAAACCATTCCAGTGTGAGTTTTTAACAATATTTGAGAAATCTGCTGTTTTAAAGCTAAAAATTTTTCTTTATAAGCCCTTGGGGCTAATATGTAAAAATTACCTCCACCATTGTATATTATGTTTGCTTCCTTCAAACCCAGCTCTCTAATTAAAAAACGAGTGATAACATCAGTAAGCAACGTAATATATACGGAGTGGCTCTTTAAAGACTTAGCTGCTCCCTTGCTGGGAATGTTAAAAATAAAGTCCTGAATACCGGATAAATCACCATTTATAAGCATAAAATGGTTATCTGTGTTTTCGGTCATCCGTTTCAAACCTTCTGCCGTCAAAATGCCTTCCTCATATTCTATCTGGAGGCAAAAAGCAATGGCAGCGGTAGTTTTAGCTTTGTTAAACATAGATATATCTGTATTTTGTGTAGTAGAGGCTGGTACGCACCATAAGTACTTCTCTAACAGATAGTATAATTGTGTTTCATTTTGAATGTGTGCCGCTTCATTGAGAAACTGTCTTACCATTTCCTCATAATCTTTGTATGTTATAACAACATCTTCTTTAGGAAATATGCCAGAAATTGATAATGGGAGTAGGTCATAGCCATAGTTCTTGCCTTGTACATCAAATAATTTAGAAAAAATGGATGCTAATGGTGGCGTATTATTCCCTTCAGGCAAACTTTCCTCTCCAATAGCCAGCAAATTAGCTAGTTGCAGTATCCCCTCCTCACTATTTCGAGGTGCCTTATTATGCAAAACCAGATCCTGTAACTTATCAGCATAACTTTGAAGGAACGGGTTGCTCTGGCTTAAGACATCTAGTAGTTGAGTAAAATATTCTGTGTCTGTCTTATGCGATTCAGTACAATCTATACTCCGTTGATACATCTTTCCTAAGTCACAGAGCAACCCTGACAAGTACAACGCTACATTATGCAAACAACTTCCTCCCCTCATTTTCTTACTAGCGCAAAATTACAAATTATTCAGTCATGTTTTTACAATTCTTTACTTATACTCAATTTCCTGCAAAAAACATTACCAATTTAGTCAGATCTTGGCAAGCGAGCTTTTATTTAATTCCTTACCTTATAGGTATAGGCACAAACCTTTAAAAACCCCCCAAAAAAAATTGTCAGACCTGTTGCGCAATTTATATACATCTGTGCCCTATAGGCTTTCTTTGTATTAGAATGAAACGTCTATCCCTAGGGGCCTTTTACACTATTAGTAGTCAGACTATAATATATTTTCGTCTCCACCTTTTTTAATACCTAAAGTTTCCCTTTTGGAATACTTAGTTGTTCTGAAAGTGTAAAATATTACAGAATCTTCTTCTTCGTTAATTATATTTTTTAGTTCGGTCTTCAGCTTTATGTAGTTTACTTGAGACATTTCCCCTTCTAATACTGAATTCTGCACCCAATAAAGATACTCTCGTGCTTTTTTCAATACTTTAGCTACTCGTTTCTGATTAATATCATATACAAGTATCACAAACATTCATCCCTCTCCTTATTCCAAATTATCATAAATTAACCGCAAAAGAAAAGAGGTTTCCCTACAAAACACTATCGGCAAGATGTGTTTGGCAATATAAAAACCTATCATTCCGGAACTTAATTTTTCCAGCACCCGATTAAGTCTATATAATGGTGTAAAAAGAAAAATAAGTTGAGCCAAAGCTCATGCCTCGGTTAGAATATAGTTACCCAACAATATCAAACCGAGGAGGATGAACCATGGCTCAGTTTAATATTACT
>JAAYPI010000140.1 GCA_012519885.1 Bacteroidales bacterium | reverse complement strand
TCAATATAATCAGTGATGGCATCCATCCTACCAGATGGACGTGGAATTTGGCTAATTGCATAAAAGTGTTGCCATATTGGCAATTTTATCAAATCTTCTATTGTATAATGCATGAATTAAAAAAGTTATAGTTAAATCTTTATGACCGTTTTTTCGCCAGATTGTTTCATTATGATATTTCGTATTGCATTGTATCGATTCAATTCTTGCAATAAAGAAAACATCTCTTCATCCGACACTTTCCCTTCGGATTGTTTTATCTTATCTCTCAACTCTTTGCAATAATAATCTACAATTTTCTCTTTAAAATCAAGTAAATACTTGGTTACCTGATAATTTAATCTATCTTGCTCCGATTCAATAGCTTTGTATTTTTGATGAACTTTGCTCAAAGTATGTTTATCCGTAATTAGTTCAAAGACATAATCCCGAATTTCTTTATTTGGATGATTTAAAAAATAAAATGCTATTTGTTCTTGATTGCTTGCTCTCAATCTAATTAATTCGTTACATATCTGCTGATGCAAAGAATAGGAAAAATCTAAATCATCAACCGCTAAATCATTTAAAATAAAATCAAAAACTGAAATAATATACTCTGCCTTGTTTTCATCCTGACCTACAATCTTAGATGCTCCATTTCGTAAAATGCAGGCTATTAGATTTTGTTCTTGCAAAAAAGTGTAATGCAAAAATGCATTCACTGTTGAATGATCTGAAGGAAGTTCACTAATAGCATTATCAGCATCCTCAGATTCCACCACAAAATTTGTCTGTTTCGATTGAGATTCAAGCAAAAGAATCCGCCTTTTATTTACTTCTGTAAACAAAATATTCTCATTCATTTCAAATTGTTTAGCACACTCTTTTACATATACAGAACGCATAATAGCATCTGGTATAATCGCAATGCTTTGCACAATATCTGCAATTAGTTTGGCTTTCTTACTCACATCTTTGCCGGCTTCTTCAAGCAACAAGTGTGATTTAAAATGAATAAAGTCTGTTTGATTTTTCTCTATAAACTGTATAAAATCACTGGCATTTTGTTTTTTAGCAAAAGAGTCTGGGTCTTCTCCCTGTGGCAATAACACCACTTTTACATTCATGCCTTCTTCTAGCAATAAATCAATACCCCTAATAGACGCTTTTATTCCAGCAGCGTCTCCATCGTATAACACCGTAATATTGGAGGTAAACCTACGTATCAAACGAATCTGACCAGGAGTAAGAGCGGTTCCTGAAGATGACACAACATTCTCAATGCCACTTTGATACATAGAAAGCACATCTGTATATCCTTCTACCAAAAAACAATTATCATACTTTACAATACTTTGCTTAGCAAAAAACAATCCATACAACTCATTACTTTTATGATAAATTTCAGATTCTGGTGAATTGAGGTATTTTGCTGTTTTTTCATCAGTCTTCAAAATTCTACCTCCAAAAGCCACAATCTTTCCCGACAATGTGTGGACAGGAAAAATGACCCTTCCTCGAAATCTATCAACCAAACTCGCATCTTGACGTTCAGTACACAATCCTGTTTTTAAAAGATAGTCCCGCTTATAGCCTTTTTCTAAAGCTACACGCCCAAAAGAATCATACGATTCCAAACTATAACCTAAGCCAAATTTCTTTATAACATCATCACGAAAACCTCTTTCTTTAAAATAAGATAAACCCACGGATCTTCCCTCGTCTTGTTTCCAAAGAACATCCTCAAAATAAGTTTGAGCAAAAGTGTTAATTACAAACAAACTTTCTCTTTCGTTGCGTTTATTTAACTCCTCTGCCGATATTTCCTTTTCTACTATTTCAATATTATATTTTTTAGCTAAGTAACGCAACGCATCATAATATGATAAATGCTCATGCTCCATGATAAAATTTACAGGCGTTCCTCCCTTTCCACAACCAAAACATTTACAAATATTTTTGGCTGGAGAAACAGTAAACGATGGCGTTTTTTCGTCATGAAATGGACAAAGCCCAATCATATTCACCCCTCTTTTACGAAGTGATACAAACTCGCCAACAACATCTTCAATCTGTGCTGTTTGTAGAATCCTATCCACTGTTACTTGATCAATCATCTCTATTTTGTTAGGAATGCAAATATACGAGAATTTTACTATTTATCTATCTTGATGTAGGAGCTTTTTTCTACAAAAAATCTCGTATATTTGTAGGGCATCTCAACAAAAATTTATCGCAACAAGAATATCGAGTAATAAATAAACTTCAAAACTTATGAAAACCGTACTTATAACAGGGGCATCAGAAGGTATAGGATACGAATTGTCTCAATTATTTGCCAACGCACACTATCAGCTTATTTTGGTGGCAAGAAATGAACAAAAATTAAACGCCATGTGTGAAACATATACATCTAATGGTATAAAATGCACGTATTTTGTGGCTGATTTATCCATTATGTCTCACGTGGAAAGGCTTGCAGATAAAATCGACCAACTGCCATTCAAAATAGACTATCTAATAAACAACGCTGGGTTTGGGATATATGGAAACTCTACTGAACTGGATTGGGAAAAAGAATCTGCTATGTATCAACTAAATATGATTAGTTTAGCCTATTTAACAAAACACTTTTCAATTCAAATGACAAAAAATGGTTTTGGAAGGATTTTAAATGTTGCCTCTATTGCCGCCTTTCAACCTTTGCCATTTATGGCAGGGTATGCAGCCTCCAAAGCTTTTGTGCTTAGCTTATCTCAAGCATTGAACGAAGAACTTAAAAAGCAAAACGTATATGTGTCTACCCTGTGTCCAGGTGTTACAGAAAGTAAATTTCATAACACAGCCAATACAGAAAAAAAACTCTTGGGAGCTTCCTTTTTCCCTGTTGCCACAGCACAAGAAGTTGCTCAGTATGGGTACAAACTACTTATGTCAGGCAAAAACATCGGCATATATGGCTTGCTAAATCGCATTCAAATTGGCTTGTTACGATTTATCCCTCGTGCATTTATTGTGAAAATTGTTGGGATAATGATGAAATAAATTGACTTCGTTCAATAAAAAAGCTGCTTTGTGAATTACAAAGCAGCTTTTTTATTCACAAACCTAGCGGTTAATCTTTTATCTTAGCCGACAAAAACTCTCTGTTTAAACGAGCAATATGGCTTATGGAAATATTTTTAGGACACTCTGCTTCACAAGCTCCGGTATTAGTACAATTACCAAACCCTAATTCATCCATTTTAGCAACCATCGCTTTGGCTCGTGTTGCTCTTTCTACTTTTCCTTGAGGCAATAATGCAAGTTGACTTACCTTTGCAGCAACAAATAGCATTGCTGATCCATTTTTACAAGCCGCTGCACAAGCACCACAACCGATACAAGAGGCAGCGTCCATTGCTTCGTCTGCATAAATTTTTGAAATAGGAATTGCATTGCCGTCTGGCACTCCACCTGTGTTTACAGACACAAAACCACCAGCCTGAATAATCTTATCATAAGCCCCTCTATTAACCATCAAATCCTTAATAACAGGAAATGCTGCCGAACGCCATGGCTCAATAGTAATCGTATCTCCATCTTTAAATTTACGCATGTGCAATTGACATGTAGTGATTTCACCATCTGGTCCGTGTGGATGTCCGTTAATATACAACGAACACATACCACAAATACCTTCTCTACAATCATGATCAAAAGCTACTGGTTCTTTGCGTTCGCTTATTAACTGCTCATTCAAAATATCCATCATTTCTAAGAATGAACTATCTGTTGAAACATTATTCAATTTATAGGTTTCAAATTTACCTTGTGCTTTTGGACCTGCCTGACGCCAAACTTTAAGCGTTACATTTATTGTTTTTTCCATCTTACAGAATTTCTTTTTGTTTGGATACCTTGTTAATTATGCTTTGTAATTGCGTTGTTGACGTTTGATAAACTCATAATCCAGTCTTTCTTTTAACATCACAGGGTCAGCATCCTCACCCATATATTTCCAACATGCGGCGTATGCATATTCGTCATCATTACGCAAGGCCTCTCCTTCGGGTGTTTGGTACTCCTCACGGAAGTGTCCTCCGCACGACTCTTCTCTTTGTAGTGCATCGCGTGCCATCAAATTACCTATTTCAATAAAATCAGCCACACGTAATGCTTTTTCTAACTCAACATTCAAATCATCGGCTTTTCCTGGTATATACACGTTGGTCCAAAACTCTTTTTTAATCGCTTTAATTTTGTCAATAGCAAGTTGTAAGCCTTCCTTATTCCTTCCCATTCCTACAAAATCCCACATAACAAGACCTAGCTCTCTATGTATACTATCTACAGAACGTTGACCTTGTATGCTTAATAATTTTTGAATCTTGTCATTTACCTCTTTTTCTGCTTCAATAAATTCAGGCAAATCAGTACTCATTCGTGGTACTTGAATTTGATCTGCCAAATAGTTTTGAATTGTATAAGGTAATACAAAATACCCATCTGCTAAACCTTGCATTAAAGCAGATGCACCTAAACGGTTTGCTCCATGGTCTGAGAAATTTGCTTCGCCAATACAGAACAATCCTTTAACCGATGTTTGTAGTTCATAATCTACCCAAATTCCTCCCATTGTATAGTGTATGGCAGGATAAATCATCATTGGAGTTTCATATGGATTGTCATCTACAATCTTTTCGTACATTTGAAATAAGTTACCATATCTAGCCTTAACAACATCAAGACCTAAACGTTTAATTGAATCAGCAAAATCTAAATATACAGCTAAACCTGTAGCACCAACACCATATCCAGCATCACATCTTTCTTTGGCAGCACGAGAAGCCACATCACGAGGCACCAAATTACCAAAAGCAGGATAACGACGCTCTAAATAATAATCTCTATCTTCTTCTTTTAAATCAGTAGGTTTTAAAGTCCCTTTGCGAATAGCTTCTGCATCTTCTTTCTTTTTTGGCACCCATATACGACCATCATTACGCAACGATTCCGACATCAATGTTAATTTCGATTGAAACTCACCATGTACAGGAATACATGTTGGGTGAATTTGGGCATAACATGGATTAGCAAAATACGCTCCTTTTTTATACATTTGAATAGCAGCAGACCCATTAGATCCCATCGCATTGGTCGACAAAAAGAAAACATTACCATAACCACCTGTCCCTACTACTACCGCATGGGCAAAAAAGCGTTCAATTTTTCCAGAAACTAAATTACGTGCAATGATTCCTCGAGCTCTTCCATCAATAATTACTACATCTAACATTTCGTAACGCGAATATAGCTTCACGGCTCCTTTGCCAACTTGACGGCTTAGTGCTGAATATGCCCCTAATAATAATTGTTGACCAGTTTGACCTTTAGCATAAAAAGTACGTGATACCTGTGCTCCTCCAAACGAACGATTATCTAACAAACCACCATATTCGCGTGCAAAAGGAACTCCTTGTGCAACACATTGGTCAATAATACTTCCTGATACTTCTGCCAAACGATAAACATTGGACTCTCTTGCTCTATAATCACCACCCTTTATTGTGTCATAAAACAAACGATACACTGAATCTCCATCATTTTGATAATTTTTAGCCGCATTTATACCTCCTTGTGCAGCAATAGAATGGGCTCTCCTTGGTGAATCTTGAATACAAAAGTTTAGTACGTTAAAACCTAATTCAGCCAACGATGCAGCAGCTGAGGCTCCTGCTAACCCAGTACCTACAACAATGATATCTAATCGCCTTTTATTCGATGGATTTACCAATTTTTGATGTGCCTTGTAATTCTTCCATTTCTCAGCTAAAGGACCAGAAGGCACTTTGGCATCAATCATAATTGGTGTTTCTGTAGGCTTTACAGCCTGAGTTGTTTCTACAACAGTTTCTTTCTTAGCCATATTGTGTGATATATTTCTAGTTACAAATTATAAAACAAAATTTTGATATACGTAAGTATAAACAACAACAGAAACAAACAGTAATACAACTAATGTCGCAAAAATGTTTGAAATACACTTCACACGAGGAAGCCATGTTTGATTGTTTAATCCTAATGAATGTAATGAACTCCATACTCCATGGGTAAGATGAAACCATAAAGCTGAAAGCCACACTAAATAGATAATAGCATACACTGGTTGAGAAAACCAATAGGTAATCCAATATGCTCCATCAACCGCTTTATCAATATCTCCTACGTGTTTTCCTAACATGTGCCCAATTTCAACTAATTGCATTTTACTCCAAAAATGATACAAATGCAATGCTAAAAATCCAAATACAATCAATCCTAAAACCAACATATTTTGAGAAGCCCATGATACTTTATCTTGTTTATCTGTCACTGCATAGCGTTCCTTACCTCTTGCTTTTAAATTTTGGAAAGACAAATACATAGCATATAAAATATGAACCATAAAGCCTAAAGCCAATCCTTTAGTAGCAATTAAAGCATACCAATTCGCACCCAAAAATGCACAAATTGCATTATATGCATCAGCAGAAAAAATCACTACCATGTTCATTAGACCATGAAACAACAAAAAAAGTACCAGCATGATGCCAGAGATACTCATAATCAGCTTTCTTCCTATCGAAGAGTTAATTAACCACATACTTCCAGTTTTTTAATTATTATTGATTTAATACAAAAATTTAATTTTCAGTGTACAAAAGTAATAAAAAGTTCAATGCTAAAGGGTATATACTATCACATTTTTTAACGTAATGCAAACGATTTTTCATTCTTGTAGTAATTCTCCCAAAAATAGTTTAAGTTATTGTTATTTAAGCTAATATAAAATCAATTTGTAGCCCAAAAAACTGCATTGCTTTCATTAAGCATACAAAAATAGGTAAATATATGTAAAATTTGCTCAAAATAACACAACAAGCAGGATATTATGCTACTCAGCTTGTTGGCTCAGAGCAAAAGCGGCTAACTGCTCCAACACCTCTTGTTGATTATTACATACAGAAAGAATAAGATTTTTATACTTACCTTCTTCAAACAATTGTGTTAAGAGCGGGTATATTGGTCGGCTATGAGTCCAATAATCAGCATTATAAAATATCATTGGACTTGCTAATCCAAAGGTAAGATAATGGTTTTGGTTGGCATCTTGAAAAATCTCTTGAATAGTTCCTGCATTTCCTGGGGTAAAAATTATACCTCCTTTTGCTATTGCCAACAAACCATCTTCTCGTATACTATTTTCAAAATACTTTGCAATACGTGTTGCAAAAGGAGTTGGAGGTTCATGTCCATAAAACCATGTTGGGATACCAATGCTTTCGAATGTGTGTTGTGGGTATCTCTCCATTACCATAAACGCCTTCTCTAACCATAAAAGATGATCGTAATGGGGAGCCTCTGAAAGCATTTCATAAGCATGTAGTAATTCGCTTTCTGTTCTACCAGCCATCCAAGCACCAAAATGAGTTGCTTCCATTGCCCCTGGACCTCCTCCAGATAACATAAGGTAAGATTGCTCTGTCAAAGTCTTACTCATTTTTGCTATTTCTAAAAATCCAATATCTGTTCGTGCTATATTATGACCACCCATTATTGCAACTAATTTGGTAGGTTCATAAGAAACTAAAAAGTCATGTAATGCGTCAGAAATTGAATGGTCGTGTATCCTACGTGCTAATGTTTCCTTAATATCTGAAGTCTCCTTCCCTTTGGCTATGTAATGGGAATATACTTGTTGATCAAACGTATGCGAAAATGAATCAGGACTTCCAATTTTATATCCTGCATAAAGATCATGTGGAGTATATAAGTGTGGAATAAAAATAGTATAAGGGACATCTATTGAAGGGAAAATAGTGCAATCTCGTAATTTCTTACAGATAAATTCTTGAGAAAGAATACAACCTAGAAACAAACAATTTGAATACGACTTATCAAATTTACTAGTACTTACATCATTAAAATCAATGTGTTGAAAAGCCACATATTGAATATTATCAGTAGTATGAAAGAGAGATTTTACTTGTTCGATTGTACGAATCTCCAAATGCTTCATGCCCATTTCTTTTATTTCATGTAAAAATAACAAAAATATTGGACTTAATCGTACAAATTATGGTAAAACAAAGAATCCTATTTGAAAAATAGTATTATTAACACCTCCATTAGGGGCGATGAAACCGGCATTACTAATATGTCGAACTCCTCCTCTAACATCTAATCCAAGGTTCTCAGTCAACATATAAGAAACTCCAACCATTAAATTGTCAGAAAAAATAAACCCATTGGCTTGTCTTGATGGAACATCAGAAACATAATGAGGACCAGCACTAAGCATTGCAAAAACAGAAAAATTTGACAATTCTTTTCTTAGTAATGCTCCTATATTCACACCATACTCAAATGAATATTTTTGTGTATCCTCAAAAAAACTCGCAGCATTATATTGTGGCTGTATTACAAGTTCACTTGAAAATGAATTCTTTTGATAAAATGTATACTGATACTGAAGAGAATACAATAGTAATTGATAATTATAGGTTACATCCCAAAACAATTGGTTACCATAACCAACTGCAAATCCAAATTTATTTTTACCAGTTGCAATACGATTCTCATCAAAAGTAGCAGAGAATGTATAGAAACATGAAAAATAAAGTAAAAGCAAAAGTATTAAAATCTTCTTCATTTCACTATTGTTACCCCTAAATAAAAAAAGGAGGCGATGTATGACACATCACCTCCTTTTGAAAAACGGCGGCTATCTACTCTCCCACACAAGTGCAGTACCATCGACGCTATTGGGCTTAACTTCTCTGTTCGGAATGGGAAGAGGTGGAAC
>JAAYPI010000139.1 GCA_012519885.1 Bacteroidales bacterium | reverse complement strand
TGGTCTCCACTTTTTTTGTAGATAATATTTCTTGTCAGTCATAATAACTGTCAAGATGTGTCAAAAGTCGGTGGTTCTTTTGTCTGTGTCATTCCGTAGTGTCGTTTTTTAAACTTGCCCACAACGGTTTGCATATGGCTTGTGGCGGTTTCGAGGCACTTTCCTGTCCGCCCGAAACCAAAGCTGGCTACGGAGCAAAAACCTTGCTGGTAGCTGTTTACCCGCCATAAGCTATATGCGTTGTTGTGCACTGGCTGTTCACATTTTAGTTATTTCATGTACTGCAAAAACTATATATCTCAAGTATCGACCTTTGAAGAGAGGGTGGTCTTTCACTTCTTCTCCAATTACTGTAGCCTTTATTTTCACTATATCGCCTTCAAATATTTCGTCTGTATCACCGTCATAAACGAATTTGTCCAAAGAGAAATAAACATCACTATATCCGTATGATTTACCTACAAATGTTCCTTCATTGTTAAAATTTATGGACATTGCACATTGACCGTAGTAGGTGTAATCGCAGTCTCGAATGTCTTCATAGACCCAAATTTTACCTTGTTCTACTTCATTTATATCACTCACTTTCCCAACCCAAGTGAAACACTTGCCACGAAACTTCATTGGATTTTTTTCAACCATTTGTGGGGTGATATTTATAGTAGAATCAACACTACAATCAAAGGAAGCTACGCTCTTTTGCTCTTTTTTTGTAATAGAGTTGCAGGCAGTTACAATTAATATTATTGCAATAGGAATTATTCTTTTCATAATCTCAAGTTATTTATTTTCTACAATAAAAATTCCAACAGCACTATTCAGTCCGTAATTTGTATCTGAAAGCATACCTTTTTCGATAAAGTAGTCATATACTTCTTTTGCTAACTTGCGATTATCGCAGTTTTCAGCAAATACTATTGTTTCATTGTTTGTTTCCAATAGTACCTGAGATTGAGGAAAACCACGAAGTCCAATTCGATATGAACTCAAATCAGAATTAACTGTTCCTTCAATTCTTTTGATAATAAATTTACTTGCTTCCATTTTTCTTTTTTTAGCTTGTGCACAACGGTTGACGCTAGGCCTTCGTGGCAGTAATTCGTGGACTTCGTTCTGTCAGCCGATAGAAAACTATACAAGCGAGCGAGAACGAAACACCTTGCAGGATTACTGCCATGAGGCTAAGCGTGTGTTAGGGCATGTAAATTTTCTATATAAATATCAATTCAATTTTATCATTTAATCTTTTATCCATTTTTATTGCAATTTTTTTTTGTAATAAATTAGCTTTTTTTCTCATTTTTCTAATCAATTTTAAGTAATAGGATGCTAATTATTTTTCAATTAATTTATATGTTACACGTCCTATAATAACAGCCTGATAGCCTTCAACTCCCGAAGTTCCTGTAAATGGGCAAGTTGGGCCGTATTCAAGCATAAAAAGTATACGTTTTTTAGGTATATCATAGAAATATGTTGTAAATCTCCATTCCGATGTATCAACAGTATAAATCGGTTTCCATAAATCAGTTGATATATATTTTGATGTATATAAAATCTTTAGTACCGTATCTGACATCATTACAACATCAATACTATCTGATTTAATACAGATTGAACGTAATTGAGAATACAATGAAACGGTATCTATATAAAATGTAGTATCAGCAGTAAAAGTCATTTCATAACTGAATTTAATAGTATCAACTACCATATATGATTGTTTTGTAAAAACAGAATCAATAGTTTTGTCGTTAGGCTTAATATCATTTTCTTTATTACATGATTCAAAAAGTAATAAAAACATACTAATGATTAATAGAAGTGTTGTTAGTTTTTTCATAAATAGTAAGTTAAAAAAAGTTATTAGTTTTTTATAGACTATAAATTGTTACTAATAGTTGCATTTCAGTTTTTATATGCCCTAACGGTTTGCAATATGGCCAGTGGCGGATTGCGGGCGACATCCCTGTCAACCGTTACAAAACTTGGTGCGGGGCAGAATGCTTCAAACACCTACATCCCCCGCCATTGGGCTATATTGCGTGTTGTAGCACGTAATTATTTCTTCTCTGATAATAATTCTAATATTTCGGGACTAATAGGTTTTTCAAATTTATAATTCTTTACCAAATCTCCATGAACAACTTTCTTAGCACCATTTTTTATCAATAACTCTACCAAAGCTTTGTCATTGTTTCTAATAGCTACTGTTAAGGGAGTTTCCCACATTACAAAATATTCTCCATACTTATTATTCTCTGTTTCTATATAATAGCTTTTTCTAGTTGAGAAATTGACGTTAGCTCCAGCTTTAATTAAAAGCTTAACAATTTCCATATTGCCTATAGATACGGCTTCGATAAGAGGAGCTCCAATAGTGAAATATGAAGCATAAATGTGGTTATTTCCATTATAATCTGCATCCAAAATATTTGGGTCTGCTCCCAATTTGATTAAAAGATTAACGTAGTCAATATCCTCAGTTGTAACGGCTGTATATAGTGGATTTATTACTTCGCCAGAATAGCCTTCTCCAGCCCATGAGTATCTATTATTTATTGCAGCCCCATTTTGAAGTAATATACGAAGCATCTTTTCAGATTTTGAAAAATTGATTGCTGTGTTAATTTCTTTCAGGTTTTTTGAAATCTTTAAAAGGTTATCAACAACAAAAAAGTCATCCTTTTTAACTGCAATACATAATGGGCCATAAGACCAATCCCACAAATAATCAGGATATGGGAAATTATTGTCCAGCAAAAAATTCAATAATACCGTATCAGCTTTATTTAAAGCATTATAATAAGAAGGACCGTAAATAGCAAAATCATAATCAAATTCACATACTGTAACATTCTTGCTTGCCCCATTATTAATCAATAGTTTTGCCAGTTCAAAGTTTCTTTTTTTAATTGCGGGTTCAAGCGGTTGCAAAGCTTCATCTGGAAGATATACATTAGCTCCTCTATCAATTAAAAATCTAACAAGGTCTATATTTTGCATTTTCGAAGCATTGTATAATCCTGTCTCTATACAAGTACAACCACACCCGCCTCCTTCATTAGATTCTTCATAGAAAACTCTATAAGAATTAATGTCAAAACCATTATTAATAAGTAGCTTAATAGAATCTATTTTCCCTTCTTTGCAATATTTTAGGAAATCTTCGACTTCTTTATTGAAATCAATTGCTCCTAAATTAACGAGTTTCTTAATAACTTCTTCATAAGAATAATATTGAGCCCAATAAAGTGGATATATTCCAGTTTCATCTCGCTTATTAACCTCCGCACCCTTCTTTACATAGTTCTCAATTAGAACTGTATCTTTGTTCCATTTAATTGCTTTAATAAGAGAGTCCTGATAATTAGCTTCTTTTTTTACATCTATAATCTCAGCAGCTTTTATTTCATTTTCTATTAAGTGTACTGTTGATTCAATAGTTTTAATCTTATTATTGTTTCTATTTACACAACTTAAATTAAATAGAAGTAATAATGGTATCAAAAGCTTCATAGTTCTTATTTTCAGGTCTTTATTATGTGCTACAACGGACAAGTATATGCGTAGTTGCGGGATTTCAAGGCACTATCGTTTCAAGTTTGCACAAATGTTTATTACCTGCACAATGTTCAATTTACCACGAAACCCCGCAATTATCGCATATACAATGTTA
>JAAYPI010000203.1 GCA_012519885.1 Bacteroidales bacterium | reverse complement strand
TTTAATATTAACACTTCTTCCGGCAGTTCAACCGTATTCTCAAAACTGCTCACGGGATTTAAAGTGACAACAGATTTTATAAGAAATTTCTGTATTATCGCCCATATTGACCATGGTAAATCCACTCTCGCCGACCGTTTTCTGGAATTAACAGGTACTGTCAGCAGAGAGAGAATGCAGGATCAGGTCCTCGACGACATGGATCTTGAGCGGGAGCGGGGTATTACTATCAAATCCCACCCGGTACGGATGCAGTACAAATCTGAAAACGGGCAGGAATATCAGTTCAATCTTATCGACACACCCGGACATGTCGACTTCTCCTATGAGGTTTCAAGATCCCTGGCTGCTTGTGAGGGAGCAATCCTGGTTGTCGATGCCACTCAGGGAATAGAGGCCCAGACCCTCACTAACATCTACCTCGCCCTGGACAACGATCTGACAATAATCCCGGTTCTTAACAAAGTTGATCTTCCCTCAGCTCATCCCGATGAGGTAAGACGTCAGGTTTCGGACCTGCTTGGAGTTGATCCTTCCACAATTCTTGCCTGCAGTGCAAAAACCGGTGAAGGGGTAAAGCCGATACTTGAACGCGTTATTAGTGACGTTCCACCTCCTGCAAGCAATGACTCAAAACCTCTCAAAGCTCTTGTTTTCGATTCCAAATTCGATTCCTTCAGAGGTGCAGTAGCTTACGTAAGGGTCTTTGAAGGGCAATTGAAAAAGGGAGTTGACATACGGTTCTTCTCGACAGGACGGGAGTATCAGGTTGACGAAATTGGATTTTTCCGCATGGGAAGAGTTCCTTCTGATGTGCTCAAAACCGGAGAGGTCGGGTATGTAATCGCAAATATCCGCACAGTTTCCGACATAAAAATCGGTGACACTATCACTACACGTCTTGATGGCGCGAAAGAACCGGTTGCAGGTTACCGGGAAGTCAAGCCGATGGTATTCAGCGGTATCTACCCTGTTGATAAGGCAGATTACGAGGATCTGAGGAGCGCTCTTGAAAAACTGCGTCTCAATGACTCATCAATCAGCTACGAACCGGAAACATCCGCTGCACTTGGATTCGGTTTCAGAACGGGTTTTCTGGGCCTGCTTCACATGGAAATCGTTCAGGAGAGGCTTTTCCGTGAATTCAACGTGAATATCATAACCACTGTTCCCAATGTCAAATACAAGGTCGTATTAAAAGGCGGCGAAAAGCTGGATATTGAGAGTCCGGCAAAAATGCCTCCTGCACAGGACCTGGAGAGTATCAGTGAACCAATAGCCAAGATGCAGATTATCTCCCCTACCGAATTTGTAGGGGCAATAATGAAGTTATGTGAAGACAAAAGGGGAAAGATGACTACAATGGAGTATTTGGAACCCACAAGAGTCTGTCTCCATTACCGTATTCCCCTTTCAGAGATGATAATTGACTTTTTTGACAAACTTAAAAGCTGCTCACGCGGCTATGCCTCGATGGATTACGAGCTTGACGGATACGAGAAAGACAACCTGGTCAAACTCGATATTCTCA
>JAAYPI010000138.1 GCA_012519885.1 Bacteroidales bacterium | reverse complement strand
CATTCAGTGATACATGAGGAACACATACTTTTAGTTCAATATCATCAATCAGTACATCATTACCAACGCCAGATGCTCCATTATTTAATATTTGGACGGTAAATAATCCACCACTTCCTGTATTAATGGTCGTTTCGCCATAAAACCATCCTGTACCTGCGGCAATGGCAGGAACGTCAATTATTGAACCACTAACTACAGTATTAGAAGCATTTAAAATTTGGAAACGCATATTTATATCAACAGATGTTCCTCTCGTTGGGTTTTGTGCATTAGCAAACCATGCTGAAAAAGTAAGTTCAACATTGGGAGGTAAATTAATCGTTTGGCGTGTATATACCACATTTTTAGCAACATCTGCATCCTTGTTTCTGCAATTTACAAATAGCATTCCTCCAAATGGCGTAGTTGTTCTATTCGATCTATCTTTTAAGTCTACATACCAATAATCGCCAGCAACGTTACATCCAGCAACATTGTCTCCAGTTTGATTTCCACACCCAGCAAAGCGAGGAGTAGTAACAATAGCATAGTGACCATCTCTAATTTCTTTTCCACTAGGTTTATATGTATAATTACTGACAGGAACATAAGAACTTGTCGTTCTATCTGTTTGATTAACTAATGTGCCAAAATCATCTATAAATAGTGTACGTGTTTCGTGGGCACAAACTTTTTTAACTAATAATTCGAGTGTTCCATTATCACTTCCCATTGTAGCACGGTAAATAGTAGTAGTAGAAGGAGTAACTGTAATAGATCTGTCTTTTGTTCCTGTTTTTGTACCAGTATATGGAAGCCATGTTCCGCCGTTATTAATTGAATATTCCCATACATAATTAGAAGGCTCGTTGGTTGCACTTGCTGTTAACGTTACATTTGTGCCAGCATCTATCGGACTTGGTAGATTGGATGTTATTGTTATTCCAGCTGCTATTGATAATACATTGGTATTGGCATTCCACGTAAAAGTAGCTAGTTTCCCTACCATGGATGAAGAGTGTCCTATAATTTGATTGGTTTCTATATGGGCATGCTTATTAGTACCATACCATATGTCAATCCCTGAATTTTTTGTATATAATTTCACTAATGTAAAAATTCCTCCTCCTGCATTGGTTGTGGCTGTTCTTACATCCCAACCATCTAATGCGTCTGAAGACATCGTAACTGTTCCTATGGATAATTGGAAGTTTAATCCAGAAGGAAGACCCGATATCGGTTGGATACCACTCGACCCTGAATCAAACCACCCGTCAGACGATACATTGTTAAAATCCGAAGTTTGAGTGTTCGTATCTGATATTTTATTGAATTTCATATTAGCACTCGTACTTTGCAACTCGATTTTATACCAGGTATCAGAACCGTTAGTAGCTTTCCATACCATGGCTTTACCAGGCCATCCTGATGAATTGTCTGTCCCAATGGTAGCATTCCAGATATAAATATTTACTCCTCCCCAAGAATTATTGGTATCTTTAAAATAAATAGTGATGGCGTGTGAAGCCAAAAAAGAAAACAAACTCAATACGATTAATCCAAAACGTAGTTGATGTGTAGATATAAACTGTTTCATAGTGTTGAGGTATAGTAGGTGGTTATGGTTCAGATATTGTTTATTTTTGTAATAGTTTTGTGTTTTCTATGCAAAAAACGGCATATTACTCAATAATCTGCAAATAAACATAAAAAAAACAAAATATACAAGAAAAATACGTTAAGATTTAGTAGTAATCGCAGATAGTTGGAATTTAAGTCGTATTTTTCGGTTTCAGTTCGTAGATAAGCTAAATTTCTGTACTTTTGCAAAAAATATCATTCGTATGAACCTATCACAGATTCCTTCTCCTTGTTTTGTGCTTGACGAAAAGCTATTGCGTGCTAATTTACTCCTTATTCAGTCTGTTAAAGAGCAAGCGGAAGTTGAAATTATTCTTGCATTTAAAGCTTTTGCAATGTGGAAAGTGTTTCCTATTATTCGTGAATATATTCCATATTCAACGGCAAGTTCATTGAGTGAGGCACGTTTGGCTTACGAAGAGATGGGGAGCAAAGCTCATACGTATGCACCCGTATATAAGCCAGAAGAGTTTGATGCTATTGCTGCGTGTAGTAGTCATATCACGTTTAATTCAGTAGCACAGTACAATCAGTATGCCACTGTTTGTAAGAGCAAGTCAATTTCGTGTGGCTTACGCATCAATCCTGAGTATTCTTCTGTCGAAACGGATTTATACAATCCCTGTGCAGTTGGTTCCCGCTTAGGTGTTTCCGTTGCTAATTTGGATGATAATTTGCCTCAGGGAATTGAAGGCTTGCATTTTCACACTTTATGCGAATCAAGTTCGTTTGACTTAGAAGCTACTTTAGAGGTTGTAGAACAAAAGTTTGGTCGTTTCTTTTCTCAAATTAAATGGTTGAATATGGGTGGAGGACATTTAATGACTCGCAAAGGTTACGATACCGAGCATTTAATCAATCTATTAAAATCATTCAAAAGCAAGTATCCTCATATTCAGTTAATTTTAGAGCCAGGGAGTGCTTTCTTGTGGCAAACGGGGGTGTTGGTTTCTACCGTGTTGGATATTGTAGAGAATAGGGGTGTTTCTACGGCTATGCTAGATGTGTCGTTTGCTTGTCATATGCCCGATTGTTTAGAAATGCCTTATAAACCGCGTATTGTTGGAGCTACAGATGTTATTGAAGGTAAACCAACGTATCGAATGGGGGGTAATAGTTGTCTGTCGGGTGATTTCGTAGGCGAGTGGTCGTTTGAAAAACCACTAAAAGTTGGGGATAAAATTGTGTTTGAAGATATGATTCATTATACAATGGTCAAAACAACCATGTTTAATGGTGTGTCGCATCCAAGTATTGGTATGTGGACACTAGAAGATAAGTTTGAGTTGTTTCGTGTTTTTACTTACCTTGACTATAAGCAGAGGATGGCATAATATACTTTTTTCTTTTGCAAATTTTGAAAAATCAAGATTAGCATGTATCTTTGCAGCATATTTGCGAAAATAGCTCAGTTGGTAGAGCATAACCTTGCCAAGGTTAGGGTCGCGGGTTCGAGTCCCGTTTTTCGCTCTCTAAAAATGCGAAGCGTAGAGGTTTCGCATTTTCTATCTGAAATATTGCACAAGTGGTGAAATTGGTATACACGCTACTTTGAGGTGGTAGTGGGCGAAAGCCTGTGTGAGTTCGAGTCTCATCTTGTGCACAAAAAGAGGCAGTCTTAGAATATTTTAAGACTGCCTCTTTTTATTAGGGTATTTGATGAAGAATATATTCTTAGCGGTTTAAAAGTTTATTCAGACAGCTTCTTTTTTATGGTCGGTAGCCAGATAATTCTAAAATACGTTGGCTATTGTTGTCTTCCATAAGTTTCTCTAAGGTTACATCCTTATTGTTTTCAGCATATTGTTGCACAATACGGAAACCTATCCAAACCCCAATGCGTCCTGGCGATTCTTGAGAGAGTCCAGAAGTAAAAGGACCAGGATTAATAAATCCAGCAATTTCACGCCAATTATTTGAAAACAATCGTTTATTTTCAATAATATATGCCCAAATATTTTTTTCATTTTTCACACTCCATTCATATTGCTCTTTACTATATCCCATTATTTCGTATTCTGTATACTCTGGAAAGAATATAGATAGAAGATACCTGATTTTGCCTTCATAGATTAACTGATCAAGTAAACGTTCATGTGGCGTTTCTATTTCATAATAACGTTTAATCCATGCATGTACAATGTCGATTGGTAATTGTTTCCGATTCATTGTCGGAATTTCATATTGATAGGCAACTTGTTGGTAAATAGGATAGTCTGGTCCTAGATAGTGTTCAACGCTGGCTGATACAACACTATCTGTAAAAACAATAGATTGATGAAAGCCCGAAAAATGGAAAAGTACACGTGGAAGCTGTTTGTTAGGAAAGTAATGCTGAAAATAACCAAATGCCGTATTCAGTGTTTGTTCCACATCTTTCGTTGTACGATATTCCTTAAAACAATCTTGGTAAAGTACTTTTACCATACTGTCTTGGAGCATTTTTCTTATTTCATCAGTTGCATTTGTGGTAACAATGCTTTCTCCTGTGTTTCTAAAAAGACCAATTTCTAAAATATGTTGGGTGTAAATATCCACAAATGAACCATATGTATGATATAAGCTATCTATTTTATTTGTGTAATTACCTGACTGGAGCGAATAAATATCTTTATCAAAACGTTCAATAGAAATCGGCGTTGAAGTCTGTTGTGTGTTGATAAAAAACCTACTTTTGTCTTTACAGCTTGTGTTAAAGAACAAAAATAGGAGTATAATATAAAAGTTTAAAAAAATCCTCAACTTATTTGCTTAGCTTTAAAATCCATGCATCTGGATATGTTTGACGTACTTTTACTAATTCAATACGAACGGTTTTTTCATCATCTGATGAAACAGCAAATACGCGAAACATGCCATCTTTATTTACAGCTACAAAAGCATTCATGCCGTTTTTAGAGAGAGTGTTGCGTAGATTTTTTGCATTTGTTTCGTTTTTGAAACTACCAACAATAATGTGGAATGGTTTTTCAACGAATTGACCATTTTCCATTTGGTAACGGTCTTTTGTTTCGGTAATTTTTGCATCAGACATGGCTTGTTCTGTTGCTATTTTTGCAGTTGTTGTATCATTTGTTTCTGTTTGTACTTCTGTTTGTGTTTCTGTTTGTGTTTCTGTTGCCACTTCGTAAGCTGCTGATAGGTTGTTTTTTTTAGTTCCGCAAGCTGTAGCTAATCCAATGATAAGTAAGCTGATGATAAGTTTTGTTTTCATGTGTGTGCTGTTTTTTTTTATTTGTATAAAACGATGTTAAAAATCACCACAAATATCTGCATTTTTTTTCATACAAAAAAACCTATAAGTTTTTTTAAGAAAAAAAGTCTGTTGTATTCATCACAACAGACTTTTTTGATTATTAATTAAACGTTTGATCGTTATTTTTTACTAGGAATAACCACAGAAAGCATTAATTCGTGTGTACTAGAAGTTAATTGTGAGGCATCTCCAACACTCAATTCATATGAGTAGCCAAGACGGAAGGCTTTTTTCCATTCCAATCCAGCTGAAAATGCTAGGGCATTGTTCCATCTATATCCTAAACCAAACCAATATTGATTGTTATAAAACGCTGTTGCATTTACTTCTACAATGTTGTGCTGATATACATCAAAATTTGCTTGATTTAATGCTCCAATATTGGTGTATAGTACTGCAGGAGCAATCATAATACTATTTGTTGCAGCAAATAAACCACGAGCATAAGCATTCATTGTTGTAGGAGCCATTAATGACGACACTTCTTTTCCTACATTGGTTAAATGATTAGCAGAAGCACCTACCAATAAATACCTAGTTGATAATTCCATACCAAAGTCGATATCCAAATCAGTTAATGACAGTACATCAGCAGGAATTGTTGCGTCTGTAGGATGTAACCAAATATGTCTACTTGGATTAAATGTTTTGTTAATAACACCTGCACCTAGACCTAGTGATAATAAACTGTTTTCAGTAAAGTCTATATTGTAAGCATACGCTAGTTTGGCATTTAGTGTATTGTTAGCAATACCCAATTCATCGTAAGAAAAAGATAATCCAACTCCCGATTGAATGCTTTCAAAATAAGAATGAACATTGATAAGAGTTGATTTTTGTGCTTCGTCAAACCCCATTCCTACCCATTGCATACGATTTACATTGAAAACTTGTAAGTTTTTATCGTTACCTATTGCAGATGGATTTTGCTTGATACGGGAAAATAATTGTTCAGAAAGTCTGAATTCACCTTGAGCAAATAGTGAGCTACAGAAGAATAGCAACGATAACGCTATTATATAATATTTTTTCATGTTATTCATTAGTTAATAGGGTTTATAATTTTAACTTCTACTCTACGGTTTTGAGCATGTTCATCCTCAGTTGATGCGTTCGGTATATTTAACTTTCTTTTTCCGTTACCAACCACTTCAAACTGTTCAGCTTTAAATCCTTTTTCTATTAATAATGCTTTTATTCGGTTTGCTCTACGCAAAGATAATGCATCATTGTATTTGTCTGAACCTCTGCTGTCAGTATATCCAGATATTTCAAAACGAGCTTCTGGGAAGTCTTTCATTTGTATAGCCAATGCATCTAGCTCTGCTACGAATTTGTCTGTTAATACATCTTTATCAAAATCAAACAAGAACAATGTCCATTTGAACTCTTTTACAGGTTCTGGTATTGGCTCTGGTATTGGTTCTGGCTCTGGCTCAGGTTCTGGAAGTTTTACAAAAGCAAAAATATCGTCCCCATTACCAGTGTTTCTATCCGAAATAAGCAATGGAATGCCATCTTTTACAATTAAGTTATAATCATTTCCAGAAAGATTATATGGAGCATCTAATTGAGTTGATGCAGTCCACGTATTTCCATTAGCTTCTGATTTAAAAATATCAAAAGAATTACCCTCTTTTTTAGAGGCAAAATACAAATGAGTATCGTTATATACAAAAGCGAAATCTTCATCAGCAGTCGTATTGATTGATTCTCCTGCATTTACAGGATACAACCATGTTTTTTCATCTTTTTGGTCGATATACCAAATGTCTGTTCCCCCAAATCCGTTTTCAATAGAACTAGAAGTGAAATAAATGCGACTCCCTTTTTTTGCAATGGTTGGATTCGTAAAATTAATAATAGGTGCGACCGCATAACTCCATCCTGCATTGGTAATAAATGATTCACTTCCGCGAGATTTTTGCAATCCTTCGATGAAAAGAACTTTAGGTTCAGACCATACGCCGTTTGTAAATGTTGATTCGTATAGTTCGCTATTTCCTTTGTTATCTTGTTTTGAGAAGTAAATTTTATTCAACTTACTATCAAATGCCACAGTTCCTTCTATACCTAGTTTTTGTAATGGGGCAGATGCAATAGGGTTGCTTAGATTTCCTTCTTTATTTAATGTTGTAATAAATACTTCACTTCCTTTTAAATAAACAACAGAGTCTTTAGAAAGAAAAGACATGCTATGTTCTTTCGCTGGTGTATTTATATCAACAGATTGGAGTTCGTATCCTTCAAGGAACTTTGTGTCGATTGCTGCAAATAGATTGCTAGCCAAACTCATTAAAAGAATTGTTATAATTAAATTTTTCATATATCTACTTTTTTATTATTGTTGTATGATACTTGCCAAGTAATACCCAGTAGTTTTACTAGGCTCGTTTCATTCATATTTTATGGTTTTACTACTTCAATGGTACCTTTTTTAACTTGATTATTAGGAAGTGTAACTACATAATAATAAACTGCAGGTTGAGCAAACATACCGTCTACTTTGCCATTCCATCCATTTGCTCCTTCAAAAATAGCTTTACCATATCTATCAAAAACGATGATAGTAAATCCATTAGCGAACGTATCATTCAGCCCATCTTGGTTGTATGGAATGAAAGCAGTAGGCCATTCAACCTTGATTTCTACTAATTCTGAAGTAGCCGAAGTACAACCGTCAGTAGCTGTAACTTGGTATCTTTCAGTTAGATAAGGACTTACTGTATGTGGATTAGTTGCTGCTAAAGAATTTCCGTTTACTGTCCAAGCAAGCGTATTGCTAGAAGGAGTTGTGGTTGCTGTAAGTGTTGCGGTACCTCCGAGTATTACTTTTGCAGTGCTAGTAGCTAACGATACTGTTACTTGTGGTGTAACATCTACTACTACAGTTTCTGTATTTGATGGTAAATCATTTTCGTTGAGTCCAGTTACTTGGTAGCTCGTTTTTACAGTAGGAGATACCTGAATACTTGTTCCTGTTTCAGTCATATCCATCCATGTAGTACCTTCATCTACTGAATACTTCCAAATACAACTTACTACATTGCCAGCTGTTACAGTTACAGTTAGTGTTGCATTTTCTTGACCACCACAAATGATTGCTTTATCAGTTGCTAATGTAATAACAGGGTTACTTGGTGTGCAAGATACTTTTACGTTATTGGTTATACCAAATGTAGCACATACATCTGATAATGCTATACCATCCGAAATAGTTTCAGCACTAGTTGCGTCTTCTGCTATAATTACTCTGTAAACAGTAGGGGTAGTTTCATCGTTTTGCGAAACAGTGGCAGTTATAACGCCAATACCACTATGTGTAGTTTCTGTCCAACTTACTCCATCGTCAATACTTTGTTCCCATCTATAGTAAGGAGTAGATGTAAATAATTTAGATAAGTCCGTTAATGATATCACATCCAATGTGGCAGAGTTTCCACATGTTACAGAAGTTTGAGTAAATGGAAATCCAAGTATTACTGAAACTTCTGTAACATGTGGAAACTCTGCCACATT
>JAAYPI010000137.1 GCA_012519885.1 Bacteroidales bacterium | reverse complement strand
ATATTTAAAAAATAAAATATAATGATTAAATTTGCATTGTTTTTCTATCAAAAAGAAAACAATAATTATTAATAACTAACACAATATTTATTTTATTATGAAACAGAAGAAAGTTGCATGGAAGTACAGAGTCCCCTTTTTACTTTTAGCTATCGTGGCAATCGTATCTCTTATACCTGTAGACCACGAAACATTAATTCCATTAGGAGGAGAGCTATTAGAAGTAAATCATGCAGATACATCATGGTTATTGATGGCATCGGCACTAGTATTATTAATGACACCAGGTTTAGCCTTTTTTTACGGTGGTATGGTGCGTTATAAGAATTTAGTATCTACTTTATTACAAAGTTTTATTGCATTAGGTATTATAAGTGTGCTTTGGATTGTTGTTGGTTTTAGTGTTGCTTTTGGTGATAGTGTAGGAGGATTTATTGGTAATCCTACTTCATTTATGTTTTTTAAGAATGTAGGGCTAACTCCTCATCCTGATTTTGCTCCTACTATTCCATTTGCATTGTTTGCTATGTTTCAACTTAAGTTTGCTATTATTACCCCTGCACTTATTACTGGTGGATTAGCAGAAAGGGTAAGATTTACCTCATTGATGTTGTTTTTAATACTTTTTTCACTGTTAATATATGCTCCTTTGGCTCATTGGACTTGGCACCCAGAAGGATTTTTACGTAAATGGGGTGTGCTTGATTTTGCTGGTGGCACTGTAGTTCATATTTCTGCTGGTTTTGCAGCGCTTAGTGGAGCAATTTTTTTGGGTAAAAGAAAAGGGGTTAATAGCGAAGCTCGTCCTACAAACATCCCTTATATTCTTTTAGGTACAGGATTGTTGTGGTTTGGTTGGTTTGGTTTTAATGCTGGATCTTCTTTAGCTGCAAATGATATGGCAGTAAGAGCTTTTGTTAATACTAATATTTCATCGGCAACGGCTATGATGACATGGTTGTTTGTAGATGGAGCTATGGGCAAGAAACGTTCAGCAGCAGGTGCAGCAATTGGTGCGGTAGTTGGTTTGGTGGCTATTACACCTGCAGCAGGTTTTGTAATTGTAGGGCAAAGTATTTTCTTCGGTTTTGTAGCCTCATTAGTAAGTTATACAGCTGTGCAATTAAAATCTAAAACAAAAATTGATGACACCTTAGATGTATTTCCATGCCACGGATTAGGCGGTATTGTGGGTATGTTACTTACAGGTGTATTTGCGGTGGAAAATGGTGTTGGAGTGGGGTTAATTCATGGTAATGTTACTCAATTTATGTTTTATTTATTAGCATTATTAATTGTGGGTGTATTTACTTTTGGTGGTTCATATCTGCTGTATAAAGTAACGAATTTAATTTTACCGATGAGGGTTACTGCTGAGCAAGAAGAAATAGGTCTTGATATTACACAGCACGGAGAAGAGGCTTTTGATTTATCTACTAAATAAATAGTTTAAATGGCACATTAATAAATGCAGGAAGGTAGTAGATACTCTCCTGCATTTATTTTATGTACACTCTAACTAGTTAAGATAGTATTGTATTTCCCAATTTCCATCTACCAACATAATTTTTTTTTTGAATCATTGTTGACTATTTCTGATTTACATAAGAGGGTGAATGTCAAATTAAAAAGAACAATGAACCAACAGCAATTATTCCCCATAAGATAATACCTAAAGCAAAGCTTTTTGTACCAGACTGTTTTATATCATTAATACCAATATTTGACCCTATTAGGAATAATGCAACTACCATTCCCCGTTGACCTAACCAGCTAAAGTGCGTATAACTTGCTTGAAAGTTTGGGAAAAAATTAGCAAATAGGATGGCAAACACGAATAATAGAATAAACCAAGGAAATTTTATTGATTGTTTGTCTTCAGTTTTATAAAGAAAAGCAATAACGAATGATAATGGAATAATCCACAATGCCCGAATCAGTTTTACGGTAGTAGCTATTTGTAAAGCTTGTTCGCCATAAATAGCTCCTGCTCCTACTACTGAACTAGTGTCGTGAATGGCTATGGCTGCCCAGTTGCCAAAAGTTTCTTGACTTAATCCGATTGTATGACCTATAAATGGGAACAAAAATAGAGCAATAGCATTTAGCACAAAAACAACAATAAGTGCAAAAGAGTTTTGATAACTTTTACTGTTGAGGATGGGTGCAATAGCTGCAATTGCACTCCCTCCACAAATGGCAGTACCTGTAGCAATAAGCAAAGCAATGTTTTTTTCAACTTTTAAGAGTTTGCCCAATAAGATTCCGAGAATCATCACAATGCTTACAGAAATTGCTGTTTCAATAAAACCATTTTTTGAAGATGATACTACAGTGGCTAAACTCATTCCAAACCCCATTAAGACAATAGATGCCTGTAAGATTCTTGATGTGTAAGTATGAATATATTCATATTTTATTCCGATAATTGAATATACTAATCCTATGATTAATGCAATTGCTGGAGATATAAAAGGGAAAAAACATACACATATGATGATGAAATAGAGAAATTTATAGCTTTTAAAATTTTCCTCTACACCAATAGATTTCCTTATTCTTTTTTCCTTTTTCATAACCCTACTTTTTGCTTACAAAAATAAGGTGTTGTTATGATAATTACAAATAGTAAATAGTTATAAGGTATAACTATATGTTATAATCGACTAGAAAATTTTCAAATAATTCTACTTGTTTACTTTTGTGTCCTTGTTTATATGCAATACGGAATTTTCGAGAGATGGAAAATCCCACTATTTTTATTTTTACAAGAGTTTGTAGATATAATTCGTTCTGAACAGCCTTTTCTGAAACAATTGCTAATCCATCAAAGTCTTGCAAAAAATTTTTAATAGATTCAGTACTTCCTAAGTGTATAAGAGTGTTGAGCTGTTCAAAATGTATATTTTGTTTTTTTAGAGTGTGTTGTATCACTTCCAATGTTCCTGACCCTTGTTCTCTTAAAACAATTGGTATTTGGGTTAAATCTTGTAAACTAATAGTGTCATGTTTGGCATATACACTATTTTTACCTGTTACAATAATTAATTCATCATCTAAAAAATTCGTATATTGCACACCTGATTGAGTTGACTGATTTTCTACTAAAGCTAGGTCTATCTTGTTATCTAGTAATAAATTTTCCATTTCAAACGAATTTCCGTTTAAAAGGTAAATTTGAATCTGTGGATATCGTTTGTGAAAGGATGCAATAATTTTGGGAATAACGTATTGTGAGATTGTTGAACTGGCTCCCAGTTTAAATTCTCCTGAAAAATTGTGGTGAAGTTGTCCTATTTCAAAATCGAGGTTACGGTATTGCTGAGAAATTTTTTTAAAAGCATGGTATACTTTTTCGCCTGCTGTGGTCAAGTATATTTTGTTCCCTTTTCGCTCAAAAAGGGTTGTTTTGTAACGTTCCTCAAGTTCTTTAATATGTCTTGTAATTGCAGGTTGACTAATATGTAAGTCATTGGCAGCTTTTGAAAAGCTCAGGTTTTCTGCTACTGATATAAAAACGGAATCTCTATAGTCCATATAGTATGTTTAATGTACGCAACAACGACAAAAAGTATAGATAAAACGAAATAAGCAAGTTGAGGTGTATTACATTTTCCGAATTAATTTTTCATAAAACTAACACAAGTAGCATGCTCTTTCCTTTGCAAAGAAACAGCATTTTTGCTATTTTGCTATCATTCTTGCTTGCCAATATTCAAAGGTTTTTATTTTTCCATCGTCTAAGTTGATAGTATATGAGATAGTGTCTGTGTCTAAAAGTTCAAAATTGATTTCTTTTTTGAATAATCTTCCCGCATACGAAAAAGTATGATATTCTCCATTTTCTCCACAAATATCGATATCATTAGGAAATAGCTTGATTGTATTTTGGTCTAAGTCTTTCCCTATAAATGTTTTATCTAATTTCTCGGCTTGTGTAACAATAATTTTAGATTTAATTCCAGATAGTAAAAAATCATCCATAATTTCCGCAGATGTTTTGTTCCAAAGTGGTTCAACAACTTCTATTCCAAATGGATTAAGTTTACTTTCTCTATAGGTTTTTACATCTGCCAAAAAAATGTCTCCAAATATAAAATGAGTAACGCCTTGTAACTTAAAGTGAGTTATTGTTTCATACATCTTTTTTTCATAGTTTTTTAAATCTTTTTCAAATACAACGGTATACAGAGGTATTCCTATGCTTTCTGCTTGTATTGTAAGTATTTCTATAGGGATGGAATGAATTGATGATGTACCAGTTCTTTCGTTCAGCATGGTAAATAGCGAAACAATTTCAAACTCATTATCGTCTATTGTTTTTTGGAGGGCTAATGCAGAGTCTTTTCCTCCGCTCCAATTAAAAACGGCTTTTTTACGTTGGTTCATATTGTGGAGTTGCTTTGTATATCGTCATTTTTACTCTATATACTATCCTATTTCTTATGTTTGTTGATGTATGTAATAATATTTTCACTTTCCTCAGGCATCAATCCATATGCAAATGTAATTTCCTTGTTATTATAAAGAAAGCATATAGTTGGGAAATTTTTTTTTGTATTTTTTGTGTAGGTTGTATATTCTTTATGACCTAAATTTTCATATCCTTTTGTTTTTTGCCAACCTTTAAGGGCTGGTTGAGCTACCGAAATTTCTTTTATTGAATCTAGAAAATAACGTTGAGAAAAAATCTTTATCCCTATCATACGTGTTTCAAGTATTAAATATTTACTATTGATGACTATATGCTCACGTTTTAATATCTCAAAAAACATACCCAATATCATGATGATTCCTACTCCGCTTATGATAAGTTCAATGATAAAAAGCGTATTCGTGCTAGAATTTGGATTGTTTTCTTTTGCAATTGGCATTAACCAATATAATATGGCACCTATAAATACCAAGGTAAAAAGAAAGAAAAGATACATACCTAATTCATATTGTTTACGAATTTGAATATGTGTATGCTCTTTTTCTTCTTGTAATCCTATTTATGTAACTTTATAATCACATTAATTATGTTTCAAAACCTTTT
>JAAYPI010000136.1 GCA_012519885.1 Bacteroidales bacterium | reverse complement strand
TTTCCAATCGCCAGTTTCTCGCTCTTTACTTCGCAATTTTTCCCAGTTCACAACAACAACCTCGTTGCGGACGATTCTTTCACGACCACCAGTAAATTCTTCCTCAACAAGCGACACTCTCGGTGCTCCGCCAAATATTCGTTCTAAGCTATGTTTGCTTTGTAAATGTAGTTCACCTTTACCGATACTTATCCAAACAAAACATAAGTCCATTTCTGGCACTTATCTAATAATTTCTTCAATAAATTTGGCTGTCATCAAAGTTTTTCCGCTACCTGTTGGTGCTTGGAAAACGCACACTTTCTTTTGCTTCTCTTTTGTAAGGAGTATTTTAAAAGTAGCAATAAGTTCGTCAACTGCTTTCTCCTGATAATTTTTAAGATTAATATTCATAAATTTGCTCGTAAATATCTAATATTTTTTGTGGAATTGGCTCTAAATTCACACCTTGCCAATCAACAAAATCGTTTTTATCCAGTCCAAGCGGATCAAAAGTGAAGCAATACAAAATCTTTTCGCCTTCCATTTTGTCTAGTTCCTTTTTTAACTGTGCCAGACTATCCCGTTCCATAGAATAATACACGCCCATAATTCTACCATTTTGTTCAAAAATATGATAATCGGGTTTGGCTTTTACTTCGTTAAAAATTCCTTCGCGCAAACAAAGCATTTCTGTACATTCACGAGTAATCCTCATTTTTAAATCATCTCGGCTAATGGAATTTTTAACAAAAGCGGTTTTGAAGTATTTTAGATTTCCAACGTGTGGTTTAATTTTTTGTCCATCCTTATTTTTATATCCAGTTTTCATCACCTTATATATTCTTGGATAGCAGTATTCAGTACAAATTCCTTCATCATCATTTGTACAAAGTATGAATTTTGCTTCTTTTTCTTTTATATCCAAAGCATACTTAAGTAATGCATGCCCAGTTGTTCCTGTGCCAGCAAAAAAATCAAGAACGGTCAAATCTTTACCCTTATCAGCTAATTGGATAAGTGTTTTTATTAGCCTTGTGGGTTTTGGACGCATTTTACTGCAATCTTTATCTAAAATTTCACTAACCTCTTTCGTCCCTTCTGTTGTGGTTCCTTTTGTAAGCAGTACGGAATAGGGGGTTATTGATCTTTCTTCAAATATAAAAATTTTTATTGCTGGCACGGCGTTATCTTTAGCGCCCCAATAGATTCGACTAACTTTTTTTCCGTCCGTATTTTCTACAATGTCTGAGTTTAAACTGTCAAAATCATCTTTTGGAATATCGAACTGTCTAGTAAATTTTTTACCGCTTGGTGAAACGACAGTATAAAAATTTTCATGTTCAGGATTTGATGCGCTTTCTCGGCGTGAAATACTGCCCGCTTTGTATGGACCTCGCGGATCGTTATCGGGATTACCATACTCGTTTTGAAATTCAGGTGTCTCATTTATTTTATTTAACTTTTTTTCATATTTGTAGCATACAAGAATATACTCATGATCCTTTCTAAATGTGGTGGTGTTCTTCATTTTTCCATCCCTACCATATCCACTTTTTCGCCACACCATTACGTCAACATTATCTTCCCCAAAAATCTCATTGAGCAGAAGCCTAAGCTGTGCTTGCTCGCTGTCATCAATACTAACAAACATCACACCTTCTTCGTGTAGTAGGTTTTTAGCTAAACGCAACCGCTTATTTAAGAAAGTTAGCCATTTGCTATGTTTATACGAATCATCTTTTTCAACATATTTATCATTATATTTGAAATCTCCACCCCGGTTGTAAGGCGGATCAATATAGATAACATCAATTTTGCCTTGGTGGGTATAATTCAAAACAGATAAGGCGTGATAATTGTCGCCTTCAATCAAAATGTTGGTCGGCTTGTTTGGGTCGGTTTTTATTTCTTTGCCTTTAACTTCTTTCAAAACAGGCAAGGCGTTTTCCGATTCCTTTTCAAATTGCTCTTTGGTTTTTTCCTCGTCCCAAATCAGCCCGTATTTTTTGCGGGATTCAAGTTTTTCAATGACTTTGAGCAAGTCGTCTTTTTCTAATTTTGTATAATCTTTTTTTGCCATATTTCTACTTAATTAAATCATCAACGCCAACTTCAAGCGCCTTGGCGATCTTAGTTAGCGTTTCAATGGTCGGGTTTGTGTTCACACCATTTTCAACCTTTACAATGGTGTTAAGTGATAAATCAGCAAGGCGAGCAATCTTTTCGAGAGATAGCCCCTTTTTAGCCCGTAGTTTCTTTAAGTTATCCGCAATTTTATTATTTGACATATCTTTTCTAATTGTATAACATTATAGTATATAGAATATAAT
>JAAYPI010000135.1 GCA_012519885.1 Bacteroidales bacterium | reverse complement strand
CTTTTTTAATAATCCACATCAAAATAGTATTTCATACGGAAAAGACAACAAAACGCATTTCAATAATTCGGAAGTAAATTATTATGGCAAATTTTTTGAAAAAATTGAGAAACAACAAGAAACATTTATCTTAAGGGGTATCGAACATCCTGTTATTGACTTATTAAAAGAATCGGGGTTACTTGAGAATATTAGAGAAACCTATTATCATAAAACTCTTGACAACACTGATAACATTCCGACTTTACTAACTTTTTCTTCCTCCATAAGTGATAATGCAAAACAAAAAACTGTCGATTATCTGAAAAACAACGCTTTCGAAATAAAATCCTACACTATACCATTGGCAGAGCTGGTAAGCTACCATGCACTAAGTAATAAAAAAGTGAAAGTAGCTAATGGCAGTGTTGCAATCTTTTTAGAAGCAACTAATCCAACATTACATTTGATGAAACTCTCTCTTTCGGATAACTATTTTTTGTTGGACGGGAAACCTCAAATTCGCGAAGGGATGGGATTTGACCCAAGAAAATTAGCATTGCTCCGTTATGTTGTAAATGAGGCAAACAAGTCAATTGGAGCATTGTTTACTGAAAATGAAAAATTAGAAGAATGTAAACGATTTGAAATGCAAGCTGACGAATGGTTAAAAAAACTTGATTCTACAAGCCATAACATGCCTTATAATATTCGGTCAATTAGTTTTTCCAAAATGCCTAATTCTAAAAGAGATGTTCTTGTTCGTAAATCCGATTTAGATAGCGATACTGGGGCGTATACACAAGGATTAAAAGATGTTTTTGATGCATTCCGAACTGATAATGTAAGCGGCGATGTTATGGCTGTTTTCCTGTTGGGTAACTGTTTTCAAAATGATAGAGTAAAAACAAGTTTCGAGCAAATGCTTGGTGCAGACAAACTCTATTTTTACGCTAATAAAGATATTCAGGATATTTTGACAATGTACCCCAAAATAGATATAAGTCGTTATGCAAGCGAAGAGTCTAGAATTAAAGAGCGTGCCAAAGCTGAAGAACTAAAGCAAGCTGAACAGCGAGCCTACGAAGATAGACAGCGAAAAGAGCAGCAAGCAGCAAACGAAAAAGCCGCTGCTGAACAAAAAGCCGAAGAAAACCGCAGAGAAGCTTTACAATTCTTTGAACGAGCTTTAGCGTTAGAAAAAGAAGGTAAATTGGAAGATGCCAGAGTTAATGCGGAAAATGCTATTGCTCTTGATAAAACCAATAAAGAATTCAAACAGTTTTTTGATGATTTAAAAGATAAAATCAAAAAACTTTTAGAAAAAACAGAATTGTATAAAAAATATTTAAGCAGTGCTGATAATTTGCTTAATAAAGGAGATTTGGAAAAAGCATTAGATGAATACGAAGCAGCTAAATTTGTTTTTGATAATGCAGAAATTATTGCAAAAATTATTGAAGTAAAGCGACTCATTAAAGACAAGGAAAAGCAGAAACTAAAAATTGCTCAGCTATTATCTAATGTAAAAGAGCTTATTCAACAAAAGGACTTTCAAAATGCAAAAAGCAAAATCAATGAGATATTTTCTATTGATAAAACGAACGCAGGCGCTATTAAATTTTTATCTGAGATAGATGAAATTAATAAACAACAAGAAAAGAAATTTAATGATTTTGTGAAATCTGCGGACAAATATTATAATTCTGCAAATTTTCCTGAAGCTATAAACCAATATAAACAGGCTTTATCAGTAAAATCAGAAGATACTTATTGTTTTCAGCAAATAGAAAAAATTGAAGACATTATTCAACAACAAAAGGACAATCAAGAAAAATGCAATAAAATAACAATTAAAGCCGATGAATTATTTCAAAGTGAAAGATGGCAAGAAGCACTTGCCCAATATCAATTAGCATTGAACTTATGTCCTCAAGATAAATTGTTACAAGCCAAAATTAATGAATGCAATGCAAATATCAAGGAAGTAGAAGATAAGTTTACTGATTTATTGATGAACGCTACTGTTAGTGAGAAAAAAGGCAAATTGAAAGATGCACTCGAAGCATTGGAAGACGCAAAAAGAATAAGACCAGATAATGAAGATATTAAAAGGCGTATTAAAAATATAAAGTTTTCATTAGAATTTGATGATGGCAAATGTATAAGAGATGCTCCTCAAAAACCAAAAAAAATCGAAACCATCAATGATGATGATTTTTTTGAGACAAATCCAATTAATGAATTACCTAAAAATAGTGTCAATGAAGATGACTTTTTAGGAATAAAAAAAAATAACTCAACCTCGAATAAAAAAAATGATGAGGATGATTTCTTCATAAAAAAACCTAAGAAAGCCATTGATAATGACGATGATTTTTTAGGAACAAAAAGGAAAATCTGATTTTCAGTCATAATTACAAATTGTTTAATTAATTAAATTTTAAAATCATGGAAGAAGTACAATTGAAACAAAAAATTTCCTTAAAAAGGAAGGGCGAAGCTGCCCCGTTCACATTCAACGAAAGAATGCTAATTGAAATGGTTTGGTCTTCGGATACAGACTTAGATTTATGTCTTTTCTGGAAAACAAAAGATGGAAAAGAGGGTGGTGTCTTTTCAGATGGATTTAATCAAAACATAGAAGATCTAGGCTCTTTGGATAAATTTCCTTTTATTTTACACTTGGGTGATAAGAAAACGCCACGACCAGGTGGAGAAGAAAATGAACAAATAAAAGTAAAAGATATTACGGCTTTAAGTGAGCTTTATGTTGTAGTGTTAAATTATGACAAGGCTGTTGACAATATACCTGTATCTTTCAGTCAAGATTCAGGCCGTGTTGAAATTACAACTGATACTGGTGATAATTTCGAGGTGCCAGTTGATGATACAAAAGAAGGACATGTGTATTTGGTTTGTAAAATTGAAAATGAAAAAGGTGAAAAGAAAGCAATTAATAAGGGTGAAGTATTAACATTGGGGCAGGCTGCTAGACAAATACCTGGTTTCAAACTAATTACTGAATAAAATGGAAGAGATAAATCTAAAAAGAAAAGTTACCTTAAAAAGAAAAGGTGACTCGGAAAGCCCTATCTCACCACCAAGGAAATCTAAGTGGTGGCTATGGTTGTTGCTTGTGGGTGTAATAATTGTTGTTGTCCTTTTAATCGTCAAAAACAATGCATCAGATAGTACTGATAAGAGTTTAATAGCAAAAACAGAGCAGACAACAACAAAAGCAAACGAAGTTATTGCTGAAGTTCAAAGTGGCAATGTGAATTATGAGGATGCAAAGGCAAAAGTTGCAGTAGCACAAAAGGAAGTTGACGAGGCAAAAGCAAACGCTAAAACAAATGAGGAAATACAAGCAGTCGCTGATGCACAAGCCAAAGTAGATGAAGCAGATAAAATTGTTGAAGCTTCAAAAAAAGCAACTCAACCTTTGGAAACGGATAAAACAGTAACTCCCGAACAAGGTGAAGGAGTTGCTTCAACAACACCTGTCGAAACGTCAAAACCTGATAATGATGCAAACCAGAAGCCAGTAGCAACGAAAACACAGGGTAGTCAATCGTCTACTAAAAAACCAAACACGAATGCGAGTTCACAATCTAATGTAACTGTAACTGATGGTACACTTGAACAGAAAGCAAAAGAAGTTATCAGAGGCATTTATGGTAACGGTGCTGACCGAAAAATTGCTTTAGGAAGTGAATATGATGCTATACAAAGCAAAGTTAATGAGATGTATCGCAACGGCGTGGTAAGATAAGTTTATAATAACAAAGGGGTATTGTTTATCTTAGATTCAATACTCCTTTTAACATTTTCAAGAATGGCTGCAGCAATAATAAAAGTATTAATCGGTCTTTTCATTTGGTTTGTCTTGCCCCGCTTAATATATAATAAGCGAAAATACAAGAAAAATACAACCCAATTTTTTGTCAATGTTGCTTGTAAGATAATCGGTATAACTTTAATAGTTTTCGCGATAATTGGATTGCTTCAAGTATTATTAGTTCTCTAATGTATAACAATTAAATTTAAAAAAATGAGTAAACTAAATGAATTAAAGAAATCAATACTCGCTGATGGCGTAATTGATGAACAAGAAGTAAAACAATTGCGTGAAGTTTTATACGCAGATGGCATTATTGACAAAGAGGAAGCTGAATTTCTTTTTGAATTAAATGATGCTGTTAGTGGAAAAGAAAATCACGCAAGTTGGAAAACACTTTTTATTGAAGCAATAACTAGTTTTCTTTTAGAAGACGAAATGTCACCAGGTGTAGTGGATGAAGATGAAGCAAAATGGCTACTTGCGAAAATCGAAGGTGATGGAAAATTAGATGACATTGAAGTTTCATTGTTAAACAATTTGAAATCTAAAGCCAAACAATTACCTCAATCTCTAACTAATTTATTAAAATAAAATGGAACATAAAAAGCATTACACCGGTTTATCCAATGAACAAGTTCTTGAGAGCCGAAAAAAACATGGTGAAAATATTTTAACTCCACCAGAACGCGAACCTTTATGGAAACTTTTTTTAGAAAAGTTTGAAGACCCAATTATAAGAATTCTTTTAATTGCGGCTTTTCTTTCGTTAGGTATTTCATTCGTTCACATGGAATTTGCTGAAACAATAGGCATTTTTTGCGCTATACTTTTAGCGACCGGTGTAGCTTTTTGGTTTGAAATAGATGCAAATAAAAAATTTGACGTTTTAAATAAGGTTAACGACGATACTCTTTATAAGGTTATCAGAAATGGTAATGTTTGCGAAATTCCGAAGAAAGATATTGTTGTTGGTGATATAATTATTCTTGGCACTGGCGAAGAAGTTCCTGCTGACGGCGAATTACTCGAAGCGGTATCTCTGCAAATTGATGAATCATGTTTAACAGGGGAACCAATCATTGATAAAACTACCAACCCAGCAAATTTTCATACAGATTCTACATACCCTTCAAATTGGGCAATGAGAGGTACTAAATTAATGGATGGTCATGGTATTCTTGAGATAAAAAAGGTTGGTGATGAAACAGAATTTGGGAAAGTTGCAGAGAAAGCCACGGAAATGAGTGGGGAAGAAACGCCATTGAATAAGCAATTAGACAAGCTTGCTAAGTTTATTGGTGTTGTTGGTTTTGCTTTAGCAGTTTTAACATTTTTAGCACTTTTTGTTAAGGATATATTTTTAGGTGAAGCCCAATTCACAATAAGTCAATTAGGTTCCATAGGGATTGTAATCCTATCAGCAGCAATTGTATTAACTAAAGTTTGGTTACCAATTATTTACGATTCATTTGAATTACTTGGTAAAGAAAAAGAACTTCCCAAAAGTGTTGAAGAAGGAAGTTGGTTGAGGTGGATAATCTACGGCATATTAACTTTCTTGCTACTTTCTGCTTCTGGCTTTTTGTTTGGCATCAACCCCTTAAACGCTGAATCATGGGTTAGTTTAGATGTCGCAGGACGTATATTGCAATATTTTATGGTTGCGGTTACATTGATTGTTGTTGCTGTTCCCGAAGGCTTACCAATGAGCGTTACCCTTAGTCTTGCACTAAGTATGCGTCGAATGTTGCAAAACAATAATTTAGTTCGAAAAATGCACGCTTGTGAAACAATGGGTGCAACTACTGTAATTTGTACCGACAAAACAGGGACGTTAACACAGAATCAAATGCAAGTATATAAAGCTGATTTTCTGTGTTTAAATGGCAATCATTTAACAAATGACGAAAATAGCAATATTATAAAAGAGAGCATATCAGTAAATTCAACTGCTTATCTTGATTATTCTGAACCCACAAAAATAAAAACGTTAGGCAACCCAACAGAAGCTGCTCTTTTATTGTGGTTACATGAGCAAGGCTTAAATTATTTAGATATTCGTGAAGATGCTGAAGTAATCGAACAACTAACATTTTCAACGGAAAGAAAATTTATGGCTTCATTGGTTAATAGTCCTTTGCTAAACAAAAAAGTTCTATATGTGAAGGGTGCACCTGAAATTGTACTTTCAAAATGTAGTTATATATTGTCTGAACAAGGGTTGAAACCAATTAATGAATATAATTCTACAATCGAAAATTCCCTTTTGCAATATCAGAATCAAGCAATGCGGACTTTGGGTTTTGCGTATGAAATTGTAGATGATAATATTGACAGATTTGAAAATGGGAAATTGATTAACTCAAGTCTTATATTCCTTGGAATTACAGCTATTTCAGACCCTGTGAGATTAGATGTTCCTTCTGCTGTTACAAAATGTTTAAATGCGGGTATCGAAGTTAAAATTGTAACTGGCGATACTCCGGGTACTGCTAAGGAAATTGGTCGTCAAATAGGAATCTGGAACGATAGTGATAACTTACACAACATAATTACTGGGGTTGAATTTGAAAATCTTTCGGACGAAGAAGCTTTAAAGAGAGTACTACATTTAAAAATAATGTGTAGAGCCAGGCCGACAGATAAGCAAAGACTAGTTCAACTATTGCAAAAAAATGGTTCTGTCGTTGCAGTTACTGGAGACGGAACTAACGATGCTCCAGCTTTAAATTTTGCACATGTTGGTTTGTCAATGGGTTCAGGTACATCTGTCGCTAAAGAGGCAAGTGATATAACCTTATTAGATGATTCATTCAGTAGTATTACAACTGCTGTAATGTGGGGTCGTTCATTATATCAAAACATTCAGCGTTTTATTCTATTTCAATTAACAATAAATGTTGCTGCCTTAATTATCGTATTTTTAGGTTCAATTTTCGGTCATGAATTGCCTTTGACTGTTACACAAATGTTATGGGTTAATCTTATTATGGACACCTTTGCAGCAGGTGCTTTGGCTTCCTTACCACCGAATTTGAGGGTAATGGATAATAAACCTAGAAAAAATGAGGATTTTATAATAACACCTCCAATGCGTTCAAATATTTTATTTGTTGGTTTTTCTTTCGTTATTATTTTATTAGGTCTCTTATTTTATTTCTCAAATAATGGTGAGGTTAGCCGTTACGATTTATCTCGTTTCTTCACAATATTTGTAATGTTACAATTTTGGAATATGTTTAATGCTAAAGCATTTGCTACTGGGAAATCAGCATTTCATGGTTTAAATAAATCCATTGGTTTCTTAATAGTTGCTCTTGTAATTCTAATAGGACAAATTTTAATTGTGGAATTTGGTGGGGAAGTATTTAGAACAGTTCCATTATCATTAAAGGATTGGGCTATAATTATCGGTTCAACCTCATTAGTTTTATGGATTGGTGAAATTATTAGAGTTATTAAACGCTAACACACATAGCCAAGCACAATGGCAGGTCGCACAAGCCCACGCTAAAGCCAAAACCTGCCATAGAGCTTGTCTATTTCCCAACGCTGACTTTGCCGACACTAAAAAACTAAATCTTTTTAAGACAAAGAAACGGAATGACTGAAATGATAAATAATCTCAAACCATTGACAGACAAGAACGCCCAGTTGGTAACACGGTATATAAAAAATTGGGCAGATAGTGCTAAATTTCAAGTGTGTAGCTCGCATTTAACTTTGTGCGGTTTGACAGTGAATCGCTCCG
>JAAYPI010000134.1 GCA_012519885.1 Bacteroidales bacterium | reverse complement strand
TAAAAAAAAAGTAATTTTGTCGTGCTTTTCTACAAAATAATTTGTAGAGATGTTTAAATCAAATTAAAAAGAACTAATTACCTTTTAATAAATAAAATAATAGTAAAATGGCACAAATGAATTTTGGCGGCGTAGTAGAAAACGTAGTTACCCGCGAAGAGTTTCCTTTAGAAAAAGCACGTGAAGTGCTAAAAAACGAAACCATTGCAATTATCGGTTATGGTGTTCAAGGTCCTGGTCAATCGCTTAACTTACGTGATAATGGATTCAATGTAATCATTGGACAACGTAAAGGTGGTAAAACTTGGGAGAAAGCAATTGCTGACGGCTGGGTTCCTGGCGAAACATTGTTTGACATCGAAGAAGCTTGTCAAAAAGCAACCATTATTCAATATCTATTGTCAGATGCAGCTCAAATTGAAGTGTGGCCTCGCATCAAACCATACCTAACTGCAGGAAAAGCCTTGTATTTCTCTCATGGTTTTGGTATTACTTACAAAGAACGTACTGGCATTGTGCCTCCAGCTGATGTAGATGTTATCTTAGTTGCACCTAAAGGTTCTGGTACATCACTTCGTCGTATGTTCCTTCAAGGACGTGGATTAAATTCATCATACGCAATATTCCAAGATGCTACAGGCAAAGCTTTTGAACGTGTTGTAGCTTTAGGTATTGGTGTAGGTTCTGGTTACTTGTTTGAAACTACTTTCAAAAAAGAAGTATATTCTGATTTAACTGGCGAACGTGGTACATTAATGGGGGCTATCCAAGGTATTTTGTTAGCTCAATATGAAGTGTTACGCGAAAACGGACATTCTCCTTCTGAAGCGTTTAACGAAACAGTAGAAGAATTAACTCAATCATTAATGCCATTGTTTGCAGAAAACGGAATGGACTGGATGTATGCTAACTGCTCAACTACAGCTCAACGTGGTGCATTAGATTGGATGACTCCTTTCCACGATGCTACTAAACCTGTATTCAAAAAATTATACGAAGAAGTTGCTTGTGGTAACGAAGCTCAACGCTCTATCGATACAAACTCTAAACCTGATTACCGCGAAGGTTTAGAAAAAGAACTTAAAGCACTTCGTGAAAGCGAAATGTGGCAAGCAGGTGCTGTAGTACGTAAATTGCGTCCAGAAAATAAATAATAACGCATTTAATTGCACTTTTTAAAAGCGGACACTATCCAAAAGATATTTGTCCGCTTTTTTTGTTCATAAACTTTTCAACAAACTAACAAAATGAATTGGCTATTGACAAAAAAAATTATACTTTTGATGTTCAAATAAACTGATACAACTATGGCGACAAAAGACACTGAAAATCAACCAAAAGTGAATGTAGAAAAATTAAAAGCACTTCAATTAGCACTTGATAAGATTGAAAAAGACCACGGAAAAGGCACCATTATGAAAATGGGCGATAAAACGGTAGTAGAAGTAAACACGATTTCTACAGGTTCTATTGGACTAAACGTTGCTTTAGGCGTTGGTGGTTTTCCTCGTGGAAGAGTAATAGAAATTTTTGGTCCTGAATCGTCTGGTAAAACAACCCTAGCCATTCATGCTATAGCTCAGGCACAAAAAGCTGGTGGAATCGCTGCTATTATTGATGATGAACATGCATTCGATCGTTTCTATGCCGAAAAATTAGGGGTTGATATCAATAATCTACTTATTTCTCAACCAGATAACGGAGAGCAAGCTCTCGAAATTGCCGACCAACTCATTCGCTCCTCAGCAGTAGATATAGTAGTTATAGACTCTGTTGCCGCCTTAACACCAAAAGCTGAAATTGAAGGCGATATGGGTGATTCAAAAATGGGATTACAAGCACGACTAATGTCGCAAGCATTACGTAAACTTACAGCCAATATTAACAGAACAAATACAACGTGTATATTTATTAACCAATTACGCGATAAAATTGGCATTACATTTGGCAATCCTGAAACAACTACGGGGGGAAATGCACTGAAATTCTACGCTTCTATTCGCTTAGATATTCGTCGTATAGGACAAATTAAAGATGGAGACGAAGTGATTGGCAATCAAACACGCGTAAAAATTGTAAAAAATAAGGTAGCTCCTCCTTTCCGTAAAGCTGAATTTGATATCATGTTTGGTGAAGGAATTTCTATTGCAGGAGAAATTATTGATTTAGGAGTTGAACAAGGCATTATTAAAAAAAGCGGATCGTGGTTTAGCTACGGCGACACCAAACTAGGACAAGGTAGAGATGCTGCAAAAAAAGTAATGATAGACAATCCAGAATTAGCTGCCGAATTGGAACAAAAAATAATGGAAGCTTTAGCAAAATAAAGTTCCATATCAACACACATTTACGCAAAGAACACACATGAAAAAAGAATCGGAAATGATATATGGCATGCATGCCATTATCGAAGCCATTGATGCCGGCAAGGAAATTGATAAAATTATCATGAAAAATGATATGCAAGGACGCTTGTCTCACGACTTGTTTAAGGCAATTGAGGGTAGAAATATACCCATTATGCGTGTTCCTGTCGAACGCTTAGACAGAATTACCAAGAAAAACCATCAAGGAGTAATTGCTTTTACAATACCGGTTGCCTATCAACATATCGAAGATATTATCCCTACCCTCTATGAAGATGGAAAAGCACCATTTATTATAGTACTTGACGGTATAACCGATGTACGTAATTTTGGAGCCATAGCACGTACCTGCGAATGTGCAGGTGTACATGCCATTGTTATTCCCGAAAAAAATAGTGCTTCTATCAATGCCGATGCCATAAAAACTTCGGCTGGAGCATTACTCAAAATACCTGTTTGTCGAGAAAAAAACTTGACCAATGCCATAAAATTCCTTAAAAACTCTGGTCTAAAGATTGTGGCTACATCAGATAAAGCTGATGATAATTATACGGATATATCATACACAGATGCACTTGCTATTGTAATGGGGGCTGAAGATATAGGTATTTCTATCGAAAACCAACGTTTGTGCGATACTATAGTTAAAATTCCGATAGTGGGCACTATTTCGTCTTTAAATGTATCTGTAGCCACTGGTATTATGGCGTATGAAGTACTGAAACAACGCTTGTAACAAAATGAATGTATTATTCGAAGATAACCATATAATTGCTATCAACAAATCGTGTTCAGATATTGTACAAGGCGATAAAACGGGTGATACTCCTTTGGTTGAAAAGGTGAAAATTTACCTCAAAGAAAAATACAATAAACCTGGCAATGTATTTTGCGGTGTTACTCATCGACTCGATCGTCCTGTGAGTGGTATTGTGCTATTTGCTAAAACGAGCAAGGCTCTTACCCGATTAAACGAAATGTTACGCGAACGCGAAATAAAAAAAACCTACTGGGCTATTACAAAAAACCGACCAGCTAAACCAGAAATGCTATTAGAGCACTACCTACTTCGCAACGAAAAGCAAAATAAATCGTATGCCTACGATACGCCTAAAGGCGATGCAAAAAAAGCAACTCTTACAATTAAAGAATTGGCTACCAGCACCAATTATACATTACTTGAAGTAGATTTACAAACAGGCAGACATCACCAAATTCGTTGTCAATTAGCACATATCGGTTGCCCAATAAAAGGGGACTTAAAATATGGCTTTGCACGCTCAAATCCTGATGGAGGTATTAGCCTACACGCCCGTCAAATAAATTTTATACATCCTGTAACCAAAGAACCAATTGAGATTATTGCCCCAACACCAGAAGATAATCTTTGGAAGGCTTTTGAAGACATGATAAGAAATGCATAAAACAATTCTTTCGGGCATAGTACATGAAATTCCTGAAGATATAGCAAAAATATTGCTTGAAAATGATGCTATTCTTGACAAGTGGAATGCACTTACACCTATACAAAGAAATGAATGGATTTGTTGGGTTACCATTGTAAAAAAAGAGCAAACAAGATCAGAACATATTATACGTATGATGGATGAATTAAAAGCAGGGAAACGTAAACCGTGTTGTTGGCCAGGATGTCCACACAGACGTTCATCTGCTCAAAAATGGTTTACTAACAAATCTATGTAATCAGAAAACAAAAACGAGGTTGTAACACATAATTACAACCTCATTTTTTTATAAAGTAAAAAACTATCTTAGTCTTCTAACAAAATCTCCATAATAGTAACAGCAGCTTTTGCAACCGATGTTCCAGGACCAAAGATGGCAGCAACACCTGCTTGATATAGATAATCATAATCTTGTGCAGGAATTACCCCACCCGCTATTACAATGATATCTTCACGTCCCAAGGCTTTTAGTTCAGCAATCACTTGTGGTACTAAGGTTTTGTGACCTGCAGCTAATGATGAAACGCCCATTATGTGTACGTCATTTTCAACAGCCTGTTTGGCTGCTTCGGCTGGCGTTTGGAACAAAGGTCCCATATCCACATCAAAGCCACAATCGGCATACCCTGTGGCTACAACTTTTGCACCGCGGTCGTGTCCGTCTTGACCCATTTTGGCAATCATAATACGTGGCTGACGACCTTCTTTTTCAGCAAATTTTGCTGTTAATTCGCACGCTTTAATAAAGTCTGCGTCATTTTTTGTTCCTGCACTATACACTCCTGTTATGGTTCTAATGGTTGCTTTATATCTTCCTACTATCACTTCGCATGCATCTGAGATTTCGCCCAATGTTGCACGCACTCTAGCTGCTTCTACAGCTAACTCCAACAAGTTTCCTTCGCCTGTTTCTACACATTTGGTAATGGCAGCTAAGGCATTTTTTACAGCGGCATTATCTCTGGCTTGTTTCAATTGAGTTAAACGCTCAATTTGTTGTATGCGTACGGCTGTATTATCAACTTCTAAAATATCCAAAGGATCTTCTTTTTCTAAACGGTATTTGTTGGTTCCAACAATGGTTTGCTGACCTGAGTCGATACGAGCTTGGGTACGAGCAGCAGCCTCTTCGATACGCATTTTTGGAATACCTGTTTCGATAGCAGCAGCCATACCACCCAATTTCTCAACTTCTTCAATTAAAGCCCACGCTTTTTCAGCCAATTCATTCGTTAAAGACTCTACGTAATACGAACCTGCCCAAGGGTCAACTTCGCGACAAATATCCGTTTCTTGTTGAATATAAATTTGTGTGTTACGAGCAATACGAGCCGAAAAATCTGTTGGTAAAGCAATAGCCTCGTCAAGTGCATTGGTGTGCAATGATTGTGTATGTCCCAAGGCAGCCGCCATTGCCTCAATACACGTACGACCAACGTTATTAAATGGATCTTGCTCTGTTAGCGACCATCCAGAAGTTTGCGAGTGGGTACGCAAAGCCAAAGATTTTGGGTTTTTAGGATTAAATTGTTTTACAATTTTTGCCCATAGCAAACGAGCTGCACGCATTTTAGCAATTTCCATAAAGTTATTCATGCCTATTGCCCAG
>JAAYPI010000133.1 GCA_012519885.1 Bacteroidales bacterium | reverse complement strand
TATTGCCTTACAAAAAGAAATAGAATTACTAAAAGCAGAATTAAAAAAGTAAGATGTCGACAAAACAAAAAACGTTACAACAACCATTTACTTTAGAAGGAAAAGGGTTACACACCGGCTTACACATCAAAGCTACTTTTATGCCAGCTCCGGATAATACCGGAATAGTTTTTAAACGAATTGACATTTCTGAAAAACCAGAAATAGCTGCAGTAGCCGAAAATGTGATTGCTACAGAACGAGGAACAGTTATTTCTAAAAATGAGATACAAGTAAGCACTATTGAGCACGCTATGGCAGCTCTTTTTGCATCCGAAATTGACAACTGTATCATTGAACTGAACGGACCAGAGCTCCCCATACTTGAAGGAAGTGCCATTCAGTATATCGAATCAATTAAAAAAGTTGGTATTCAAGAACAAGCAGAAGAAAAAGATTATTTTACAGTTCAAGATAAAATTGAATTTACCAGCGATAGTGGTGCATCGTATATTTTATTGCCAGACGATAAATTTAGCGTACATGCATTAGTGTCATTTAATTCACCTATTTTATCAAATCAATATGCAAATTTGGACAGTTTATCTGATTTTGAAACTGAAATTGCAGCTTGTAGAACCTTTGTATTTGTTCGTGAAATAGAACCCTTACTGAAAAATAACCTTATAAAAGGTGGTGATTTAGATAATGCAATTGTTATTTATGATCAAGAAATGCCACAAGCAGAATTAGATAGGTTAGCTACATTGATGAATGTTCCATCCATGAAAGTAAATAACCTAGGTTATATCAATACTAAACCTTTAGTGTTTGACAATGAGCCTGCCCGTCATAAGCTTCTTGATATTATAGGAGATCTTGCCCTTATTGGTCGACCCATTATTGGAAAAATAATTGCTACTAAACCTGGACACGCAGGCAATACCCAATTGGCAAAAAAAATAAGCAAAGCACTTCGTCGTCAAGAAACCACACCTCCTATATACAATCCAGAAATTGCACCAGTAATGGATACGAATCGGATTAAAACCTTACTTCCTCATCGCTGGCCCTTTTTGATGGTTGATAAAATCCTTAGCCTTAAGGACAAAGAAATTATTGGTGTAAAAAATGTAACTTGTAACGAAACCTTTTTTAACGGACATTTTCCAGAAGAGCCTGTTATGCCTGGTGTATTAATAGTAGAAGCAATGGCTCAAGTAGGAGGATTATTGGTATTAAATTCAGTTGATGAGCCCGCTAGATATTCAACCTACTTTTTGAAAATTGATAATGTAAAATTTCGTCAAAAAGTATCTCCTGGCGACACCCTCATTTTTAAATTAATATTACTTACTGAAATTCGTCGCGGTTGTGCCAATATGAAAGGCTATGCCTTTGTTGGTAAAAAAATAGTAGCCGAAGCAGAATTTATGGCTCAAATTGTAAAAAACAAATAAGATAACGATTTTAACGCAATCAACCATTAATGATACATAGTATGACAAACATTCACCCCGAAGCACAAATAGGAGCGAATGTACAAATTGGACCATTTGTGCATATTGACAAAAATGTTGTAATTGGCGAAGGCACTGTTATTGCATCTAACGTTAGCATTTTAGAAGGAGCCCGCATAGGGAAAATTTGTAAAATATTTCCTGGAGCTGTTATAGCCGCTATACCGCAAGATTTAAAATTTCGTGGTGAAGAAACCATTGCTCAAATTGGAGATAACACCACCATTCGCGAATGTGTAACGGTAAATAGAGGTACTGCCTCTAAAGGAAAAACAATCGTTGGCAATAATTGTCTACTTATGGCGTACACACACGTAGCACATGATTGTGTGGTTGGCAACAACGTTATCTTAGGTAATGCGACTCAATTAGCAGGTGAAGTTACTATACATGATCATGCCATTTTAAGTGGGGGTATTTTGGTTCACCAATTTTGTAGTATTGGTTCTCACGTTATTATTCAAGGAGGTTCTCGCATAACAAAAGATGTGCCTCCTTTTATAACTGCAGGAAGAGACCCATTATCATATGCAGGAATCAACACGATTGGATTACGCAGACGAGGGTATAGCAACGAACAAATACAATCTATTCAAGATATTTATCGTATTATTTATGCATCTGGACTAAATCATACACAGGCAATTGAAAAACTGCAGCAGGAGATGTCTCCATCAGCAGAAAAAGACGAAGTAATACACTTCCTTCAGTCCTCAGAAAGAGGTATTATTAAAGGATATTTTGATAAATAAAACAAACGAAGGAAGCTGTCAATAAAAAGGTAGCTTTTTTCAAAAAATATAACTTGATTGTTACTATGGACACAGCAGAAAATAAAAAGTCATTAAATTTCATTGAAAGTATTGTTGAAAAAGACCTCAAAGAAGGTAAAAATGATGGACGTGTGCAAACACGTTTTCCACCAGAACCCAACGGATACCTTCATATAGGTCATGCCAAAGCTATTTGCATGGATTTTGGTATTGCTGAACGATTTGGGGGTATATGCAATTTACGTTTTGACGATACAAATCCTATAACAGAAGATGTAGAATATGTAGATGCAATAAAACATGATATTCAATGGTTAGGATTTCAGTGGAATTCAATTTACTATGCTTCTGATTATTTTCAACAATTATTTGAATTAGCTGTAAGGTTAATAAAAGAAGGAAAAGCCTACGTAGACGAACAATCATCTGAAGAAATAGCCAAACAAAAAGGAACCCCTACTACACCTGGTATCGAAAGTCCGTATCGAAATAGACCCATTGAAGAAAGTTTACATTTGTTTGATAAAATGAATGCTGGAGAAATTGCTGAAGGAGCAATGGTATTGCGTGCCAAGATAGATATGTCATCGTCAAACATGCACTTTCGCGACCCAATTATGTACCGTATTATAAACACAAGGCATCATCATCGTACAGGCGACAAATGGAAGGTATATCCGATGTACGATTACGCTCATGGTCAGTCCGATTTTTTTGAGGGAGTAACGCATTCTATCTGCACCTTGGAGTTTGAGGTACACCGCCCTTTATACGATTGGTTTATCGACCAATTAGCAACAACCAATTACCGTCCTCAACAATATGAATTTAATCGCCTAAATATTACATATACCGTAATGAGTAAGCGAAAAATGTTACAATTAGTAAAAGAAAAACTAGTAGCAGGATGGGATGACCCACGTATGCCAACTATTTGTGGCTTACGCAGAAGAGGGTATACACCAAGTGCTATACGCAGCTTTATCAATATGATTGGCTATACCAAATACGAAGGTACAATTGACGCATCATTGATGGAACATGCTATACGTGAAGATTTAAAACCTAAAGTAGATAGAGTATGTGCCATTTTAGACCCTATTAAACTCATTATTACAAACTATCCAGCAAACCAACTGGAATTATTGTCAACGCAAAACAATCCAGACAATGAGCAAGCAGGTGAACGCACCATACAATTTGGCAAAGAATTGTATATTGAACGTTCTGATTACATGGAAAATGCACCTAAAGATTATTTCCGCTTGACCGAAGGAAAAGAAGTTCGACTAAAAAGTGCCTATATTGTAACATGTACAGGCTCTAAAAAAGATGAAAATGGACGTGTTGTAGAAGTATATTGTACGTATGATGCTGAAACCAAAAGTGGTACAGAGGGAAGTAAACGAAAAGTAAAAAGCACCATAAACTGGGTTGAAATTGGCAGTAGCATTGATGCTGAAATACGCTTGTACGACCGATTATTTGCCATCGAAGATCCATCTAAATCAGACCAAGATTTTCGCGATTTGCTAAACCCCGACTCCTTACACATACTAAAAGGAGCAAAAGTAGAAGCATACTTACAAAATGCAAAACCCATGGATAGTTTTCAATTTTTGAAACATGGCTATTTTACAGTCGATTTAGATTCAAAGCCTAATCATCTGATAATGAACAGAACTGTTTCTTTAAAAGACAATACACCTAAAGAAAAAAAATAATAACGAATAATGCACCTAGTGATATGTTCGGCATTTTGAAAAATAAGTAATTTTAAGTACATTTGTATCTGAATAAAATATTATCAACTATGAACAAGAAACTCATTCTTCCAATTTCCATTATCAGTATTGTAGTAATACTCGTGATATGGGCATTTAGCACGTATAATAGTATTGTAACACTCGATGAAGCTGTTCCTGCACAATGGGCACAGGTAGAAAATGCGTACAAACGTCGTGCTGATTTAATACCCAACCTAGTAAGCACCGTGAAAGGATACGCTGCACACGAACAAGGCACATTTGAAGCTGTGGTAGAAGCTCGTGCTAAAGCAACGCAAATTACAGTTGACCCGAGCAACTTAACTCCTGAGAAACTAAAAGAATACCAAGCAGCTCAAGGTCAAGTAGGTTCTGCATTAGGTAAACTATTGATGATTACCGAAAATTATCCAGAACTAAAAGCCAATCAAAACTTTTTAGAATTACAGGCACAACTTGAAGGAACTGAAAATAGAATTAGTACAGAACGGCATCGTTTCAACGAATCGACTCGTATGTTCAATAGCAAAATACGTCGTTTCCCAGGAAACTTGTTTGGATTTGATACCAGACCCTATTTTGAAGCTACTGAAGCTGAACAGGCTGTACCAACTGTTAGTTTTTAAGAATGAATCCAAAAACTTTTTTTTCAAAAGCTGACCAACTACGCATTGAAAATGCCATAGTAGAAGCAGAAAAACAAACTTCGGGAGAAATACGTTTGCACATCCAATCACTCACCAAAGGGGATGTAATGGATGCTGCAGTCGGTGTCTTTTATCGTTTGGAGATGAATAAAACAGAGCAACGCAATGGTGTGTTATTTTATCTTTCTATTAACGACCATCAATTTGCTGTAATTGGAGATAGCGGTATTAACAAAGTAGTACCAAGCAATTTTTGGGACAGCATTTACGAAGGAATTATTTCCTATTTTAAACAAAACCTGTATGCAGATGGATTGGTATGGGCAATATCGCAGGCAGGCATTCAGCTATCTAGCTTTTTCCCACTTCAAAAGGATGATACCAACGAATTGAGCAACGAAATTTCTTTTGAAACAAAAAATGAATAATATGCACCAAACAGTAAAAACTTTGGGACTAATGCTATGTATGCTTATCTTTTCGATAAGTGCATCGGCTACTATTCCAAATAAACCCAATCCTCCTCGTTTGGTAAACGATTTTGCAGGAATTTTTGCTCCCAACGAGTTACAACAACTAGAACAGTATTTGGTACTGGTAGATGATTCTACTTCCAATCAAATAGTAGTGGTTACAGTAAACGATTTGGGCAATTACGACAAAGCTCAGTTTGCTACTGAATTAGGGCAACAATGGGGTGTTGGAAATGCATCATTTGATAATGGCATTGTATTATTAATTAAACCCAAGGTAGGCAACCAATCGGGCGAAGTATTTATTGCAGTGGGTTATGGCTTAGAAGCTGTTATTCCTGATGCTATTGCAAAACGTATTATTGAAGAAGTTACTATCCCCTACTTTCGTCAAAACGACTATTATGGCGGATCATTGGCTACTGTTCAATACTTACATAAGCTAGCTAAAGGTGAAATTGATGTAGCAAGAGAAACAGAACCTGATTACACACGCTTTGTAATTTTTCTAGTTATATTTATCCTATTTATTATTATCGCCAGCAATTCTAAAAAAAATAATACTGATGGCAAAGGAGGAACACGCCACACAAGCTATGGTGGTGCTCCTTGGATTATAACTGGCGGTAGTGGCGGTTTTGGTCGTTCGTCAGGTGGTGGTTTTGGTGGATTCAGTGGTGGTGGTTTTGGTGGCGGAGGAGCCGGTGGTCGCTGGTAACAAGTATACATATTGATGCAATCTTATCCATTTATCGACATACAAGATGCAATTTTACGCATCAATTTATGGGCAAAGCAGAAAAAAGCGTTCTTTTTTGCATTTGATTATAACCTGCATCACGCTATCGCACTTTTAGCAGACGAAATTGACGCAGAAAACATCCTTTACAAAATTGGTGGGTATACCAACGAATCTATGCAAAATGATTCGCTACCCGCAAATCTAGTTTGGCAACCACAACCACTCTCATTTGCAGATTACAGCAAGAAATGCACGTATGTAAAAGAGCAAATTCAATTAGGCAATTCGTTTTTGGTAAACTTAACACAACCAACACCCATTCAGACGAATGTATCCTTACAAGATTTGTACCAACTAACAGATGCAAAATACAAACTTTGGGTAAAAAACCACTTTGTTGTGTTGTCTCCCGAGCCATTTATTCGCATACAAGGCTTACACATTTCTTCATTCCCTATGAAAGGAACAATTGATGCTTCTATTCCTAATGCAGAAAAAATAATTTTAGAAAACTCCAAAGAAGAAGCCGAACACGCTACTATTGTTGATTTAATTCGAAATGATTTAAGCATGATAGCCACCGATGTACATATCAAACGGTATCGGTATATTGAACACATCCATTCATTGCAAAAACATCTATTGCAAGTAAGTTCCGAAATATGTGGAACATTGCCTAGTAACTACCACGAAAATTTAGGCACAATGATACGAAAACTATTACCTGCAGGTTCAATTAGCGGTGCTCCAAAAACCAAAACACTTGACATTATACAATCAGCCGAGGGCTACGACCGCAATTTTTATACAGGTATTTGTGGCTACTTTGATGGAGAAAATTTGGATAGTGCTGTTATGATTCGATTTATTGAACAACAAGACAGTCAATTAGTATACAAAAGTGGTGGTGGTATAACAGCTAATAGTGATATACAAACTGAATACGAAGAACTAATACAAAAGATTTATGTGCCAATTCGTTGATGCCATACAATATAGTAATGGTGAGTTTAAACGAATAGCCTACCACCAAAAACGTGCCGAAGCTGCTGTAAAAGAGTATTATCCTTTATCCAATGTTTTTTCTATCATGGATTATCTACGTCAGTTAGAGTTACCAACAACTGGGATATACAAACTACGCATTTGCTATACAGATACAATTCAATCTTACGAATGTATACCATATAAAAAAAGAGAAATAAAAGAACTTCATTTAGTGGAAACACATATTAAAAGCCGTAAATACAAATTAGCCGACAGGAGTGATTACACTATTGCGAACAACTTCGATTTAAATAATTCAGACATACTATTCGTAAGAGATGGTTTACTGACCGATACCAGTTATGCAAATATTGCATTGTTAAAAAATGGCATCTGGTATACTCCACGCACACCCCTTATTTTTGGTGTAAATAGAGCCTCTTTGCTTGACCAAGGAATCATTGTAGAAAAAGACATCCTTGAAAAGAACATACCTCACTACGAAAAAATTGCCATTTTTAATGCGATGATAGAATTTGGAGAGTTGATTCTTTCTATCAATGCTATTCATAGATAAAGTCGTACGTTTTTATAAAAAAAATGGAAAAGAATAGCCTTAAAACAATTTTTATTTATACTTTTGTACGCAATTAAAAAAAATACACACATTATGGATGAAGGCCCGTATCATAGTAGACTAAAGTTATAACCTATCTGCAAAGGGCTGCCGTCTCCTTTACAGATATAAATTGTTGAGGAGACAATACATGAATTCAACGAATATCCATCTTCAATCTCTTATTGAAGAAAAAAAATGGAAAGCATTACGTCTTGAGATTATTGATAGAGACCCTATTGAAGTCGCAAACATTATAGATGAAGCATCACTTGCTGATGCTATTATCGTTTTCCGCTTGCTTACTCGAGAGCAAGCAAAAGAAACATTTCAATACTTGTCATACGACAAACAAGAGTATATCATCGAAGGGTTAGCAAAAAATGTAAATAAACTATCCGATTTATTAAATGACCTTGACCCCGATGATAGAACTGCTTTTTTTGAAGAACTACCAGGGCAAATAACACAACGCCTAATACAGTTACTTTCGCCCGAGGAGCGTAAAATAGCTACACGCTTATTGGGTTATCCCGAAGATAGTATCGGACGTTTGATGACCCCAGAATTTGTTGCTGTAAAGCCACATTTCACTATTGCTCAAACACTTAATCATATTCGTGAATATGGTCGTAATTCTGAAACATTGAATGTTATTTATGTTGTTGACCATCATTGGAAATTAATTGATGATATCAAAATACGCACTATTTTATTAGCCAAACCAGAGCAAACCATTAGCGAATTAATGGACAATCACTATGTTTCGTTAAGTGCATTTGATGACCAAGAAGTTGCTATTCGCGTGTTTCAAGATCAAGATAGAATTGCAATACCCGTAACCGATACCGAAGGATTATTGTTAGGTATTATCACTATTGATGATGTGATGGATGTGGTAGAAGAAGAAACAACAGAGGACTTTCATAAATTTGGAGCTTTTCAAGATGCAATTGATAACCCTCTAAAGGCAAAAGTTTCTTTTTTGTATAAAAAACGTATATTTTGGCTCACAGCTCTAATTTTTATGAATATTTTTTCGGGTGCAGCTATAGCTCATTTTCAAACGACTATTCAAAGTGTTATTTCTTTGTTATTCTTTTTACCCTTGCTAATTGCTAGCGGTGGTAACGCAGGAGCTCAAGCTGCCACCCTAACAATACGTTCGTTAGCAGTGGGTGATGTGGAAAGTAAGGACTGGTTACATTTAGTTGGGAAAGAATTTTTAGTATCCTTACTTTTAGGTATTACAATGGCTTTAGGTGTAAGTCTTATTGCATCATTTAGAGCTCCTGATATTATTGCTGTTGTTGCTATTACAATGACATTAACGGTAATGGTAGGTAGTTTAATAGGGTTACTATTGCCATTTATTTTTACACGTCTTAAAATGGACCCTGCATCAGCTAGTGCTCCTCTTATTACCTCTGTAGCAGATATATCGGGAGTATTAATTTATTTTACTGTTGCTAGATGGATATTAGGTTTGTAACCCAAACATATTATCTTGTCGTATTGATGTGTATCTGTTTTTTATTTTCTTGCACAACACAAATATCAACATCACACCATCATCCACCTAGTTGGTCTGAACCAGTTATTTTCGGAAAAAAGCCGAATGCTATACACTATAACTACATACCCGAAGCTTCTTCACAAAAGACTTTGGCAATGGTAGAATTAATCATCATACACATACCTCAAGAATATGAGGGACAGCTATTTACCTTGGTGGGTGGTGGTGTAGATGTAGGGTTACATGGACCAAACGCTACTGGATTTTCAGGTGTGGGAATTCATTTTGCAGGTGGCAATGGCAATCCTCCTCGAACAGTAGCATATAAAAAAGATTTTACCAAAAGTGTAACCAATAGCACATTGCATTTTGTATTTTATTATACCCCAACCGATATTATTACCCATTGGGACCCTACAGCCTCTCGCTATATTCCGATGACAGAATTGACACTCACCATGCACCCGATAGGAGAATGGAAGAATATTTTTCATTCTACAATCAATCCATACAATTGGTGCATTGCTCATGTAGGCAAAGGAAATAAGCTGTATATTGAATTAATTTTAGAGTGATTTATCCTATTTTAGGATATTGAATAAACCTAATAGTGTACGATACTTTACACTGAAATTTATTTTTTCTTCTACTTCCTGCTCTATAGATTTCTTTTTATTAACAATAAATCCACATCACAAAATTTGCAATCTATTCTTTACTAATATATTATGAATAATGTTAAGAAATTACACATTACTGTTAATAACTATTCTTGCCATTTCTGTATAACTTCCTGAAAAAATAGTGTATTTTTGTTGCACTAACGGTTCCATGTTTTTAATGGATTAAAATGGGAATCTCGTTAAAATCGAGAACTATCCCCGTAGCTGTAAACTCTTTTTTTTACAAATCTATAACAGAAATGTAAAAAGAATTTTGAATATCCTCTGCCACTGTTCACCTATAAATGAATGGGAAGGCTTTTCAAAACGAGAGTAAGTCAGAAGACCTGCCGTATGTAAATTATTATCTGGGCTTTCGGGTGAAAGGCAACAGGATAGTTCTCCGATAAATCTATATTTATTCAGAAACTTTCCATTCGTCTGTTTGTATCCCTACTGTCTCATCATGCAAGTTAGTAGCAATTATTTACATATATTATATACAGTATGGAAACATGTATCATTAAACGTGACGGGAAAAAAGAAAATTTCTCGATTGAAAAAATCAAAAGTGCTATTCGTAAAGCATTCTTATCTGTTGGCAGTTTTGCCACAGATGAAGTAATTACACACATTTTAAGTCGTGTAAACATTACCAATGGTATTTCGGTAGAAGACATTCAAAACCAAGTAGAAATCGCCTTGATGGCAGAACGCTATTATGCTGTAGCTAAAGCCTATATGCTGTATCGCCAAAAACATTTGGAGGACAGGGAAGTAAAAGAAAAATTGGAATTTTTAATGGAATATTGCGATGCAAAAAATGCGGCTTCGGGCAGTAAATACGATGCTAACGCCAATGTGGAAAATAAAAACCTAGCTACCCTTATAGGCGAACTACCAAAATCAAATTTTATTCGCCTCAACCGTCGCATACTTACTGATAAGCTAAAAGAAATGTATGGCAAAGAAGTAGCCGATCGGTATATTGACTTGCTAAACAACCACTACATATACAAAAACGACGAAACAAGCTTAGCTAATTATTGTGCCAGCATTACCATGTATCCTTGGCTCATTGGTGGTACAAACTCAATTGGAGGAAATTCTAAAGCACCCACCAACTTAAAATCTTTTAGCGGCGGTTTTATCAACATGGTGTTTATGGTGTCGAGCATGCTGAGTGGAGCTTGTGCAACTCCCGAATTTTTGATGTACATGAATTATTTTATTCAACTAGAATTTGGCGATGATTATTACCTAGAGGCAGACAAGGTGGTTGACTTATCGAAAAAGCAACGTACTTTGGACAAAGTAATTACCGATTATTTTGAGCAAATTGTGTACTCTATCAACCAACCTACTGGTGCCAGAAATTTTCAAGCTGTATTTTGGAATATTTCGTATTACGACCGTTATTATTTTGAAAGTTTATTTGAACATTTTGTATTTCCAAACGGTAGTAAGCCACATTGGGACTCGTTAAATTGGTTACAAAAGCGGTTTATGAAATGGTTTAATCAGGAACGTACCAAAGCTATACTTACTTTTCCGGTAGAAACGATGGCTTTACTCAGCGATAATGGCGATGTAAAAGACAAAGAATATGGTGATTTTGCAGCAGAGATGTATGCAGAAGGACACTCCTTTTTTACCTATATGAGCGATAATGCTGACTCGTTAAGCAGTTGCTGTAGGTTACGCAACGAAATTCAGGACAATGGATTTAGCTATACCTTGGGGGCTGGAGGTGTATCTACGGGATCGAAAAGCGTACTTACTATTAATCTGAACAGGTGCATTCAACACGCTACACGCAAAGGAATGCATTATTTATTCTTTCTCGAAGAGGTGGTAGATTTGGTGCACAAAGTACAAGTAGCATACAACGAAAACCTGAAATACATGCACGAAAAAGGGATGTTACCCTTGTTTGATGCAGGATATATCAACATGGATCGTCAGTACCTAACCATAGGTGTAAATGGACTGGTAGAAGCTGCCGAAGCATTGGATATAGAAATATCCGACAACCCACATTACCTAGAATTTGTACAACAAGTACTAGGACTAATAGAAAGCTACAACAAAAAGTACAAAACGAAAGGCATGATGTTTAATTGCGAAATGATACCTGCCGAAAATGTAGGTGTAAAACATGCTAAATGGGACAAACGAAGTGGTTATAAAGTAAATAGAGATTGTTACAATAGTTATTTCTACATTGTAGAAGATGAATCGCTCAATATTATAGATAAATTCCGTTTGCATGGTAAAAAATACATTGAACACCTAACAGGAGGCTCCGCACTACATATGAATTTAGAAGAACACCTAAGTAAAATTCAATACCAGCATTTGCTTCGTGTAGCCATTCAAGAAGGATGTAATTATTTTACCTTCAATATTCCAAATACAGTGTGCAATGTATGTGGGCATA
>JAAYPI010000132.1 GCA_012519885.1 Bacteroidales bacterium | reverse complement strand
TGCATTGGTGCCACTACACTTGACGAGTACCGCCAAAGTATAGAAAAAGACGGTGCATTAGAAAGACGATTCCAAAAGGTAATTGTAAAACCAAGCACAAAAGAAGAAACCTTGGCTATTTTACAAAATATCAAAGAAAGATACGAAGATCACCATCATGTAACCTATACACCAGAAGCATTAGAAGCATGTGTCTATTTAACTGATAGGTACATAAGTGATCGAAGTTTTCCAGACAAAGCTATTGATGCCATGGACGAAGCAGGATCAAGGGCACACTTACACAATGTATCCATTCCAAGCAATATTGAGATTTTGGAGAGTGAGATTGATGAAGCCAATAAATCAAAACTTCAAGCTGTAAAAGATGAAGATTTTCGATTAGCCAATGAATACAAAGACCGCATCAAGGAATTGAACATTTTGCTAAAAAATGCCAAACAAGAATGGGAACAAGAGATTAAGAACCAACATGTTACTGTAGATGCCAACAGCATTTCGGAGGTTGTATCGATGATATCTGGGGTTCCTGTTCAACAAATTGCCGAAGGTGAATTTGATAAGCTAAGACGTATGTCGGCTATTCTAAAAGAAAAAGTAATTGGACAAGATACTGCGATTGAGAAAATTTCCAAATCTATTTTACGCAATAGAGTTGGTTTAAAAGACCCAAATAAACCTATTGGCTCATTTATATTTTTAGGACCAACAGGGGTTGGAAAAACTTATTTAGCAAAAATTTTAGCTGAATTTTTATTCAACTCTAAAGATGCTATTATTCGTATTGATATGAGTGAATACATGGAAAAATTTAGCGTATCGCGTTTAATTGGAGCACCTCCAGGATATGTTGGATACGAAGAGGGCGGACAATTAACTGAAAAAGTGCGTCGCAACCCCTACTCCATTGTACTACTTGATGAAATAGAAAAAGCTCATCCGGAGGTATTTAACTTATTATTACAGGTATTAGACGAAGGTAACCTAACGGATAGTTTGGGTAGAAAAGTAGATTTTAAAAATACCATTATCATTATGACATCGAATATAGGAACTCGACAATTAAAAGATTTTGGTAGAGGAGTTGGTTTTTCTACAACATCTCGCTTAGACGATACCGAATTTGCTCATAGCGTAATTAAAAAAGCATTAAACAAATCGTTTGCACCTGAATTCTTAAACCGCGTAGATGATGTTATTATATTTGAACAATTATCAAAAGAGTCAATTTTAAAAATCATTGATATTGAATTAAAACAAGTAGTAGAACGCATAGAATCATTAGGATACACATTGCAATTGACAGAGGCAGCAAAAAACCATATTGCAAACGAAGGATACGATGTACAATATGGAGCAAGACCATTAAAACGTACTATTCAAAAATACGTAGAAGATGAAATAGCCGAATTAATTATCAATAATACGATAGAAAATGCTAAAAATACACCCATTAAAATTGATTATAATGAGGACATAAAAAAAATTAGTTCGGGAATTTTAGTATAAGAACTATATCAAAAAAAGCATAAATAATTGTTTTGATTCTTCAAAATGAGTTGTTTATGCTTTTTTATTGTTTTTTAAAGCTCAAAAACAACTTACAAAATGCTCTTTTTTAGTGTAAAAAAAGTAAAAAATTTTTGCAAATTCAAGTAAATAGTATATCTTTGCGGTGCTTTTTGAAATTGTTCAGTAAGCAAATTACTCTTCCTTAGCTCAGTCGGTTAGAGCATCTGACTGTTAATCAGAGGGTCCTTGGTTCAAGTCCAAGAGGGAGAGCAAATTTTTGAACATCATTCTTCCTT
>JAAYPI010000131.1 GCA_012519885.1 Bacteroidales bacterium | reverse complement strand
TTAAATAAAAACTCAGAAAATGCTTTATGTGTAATTTTTCCGTTTACGGTACCTTTGTTCCCTTTTTTATCCGCAATGGTTATGTCAGATAACAAAATAGAATTTTTTGTTAAGGTTATATAGTCAGAAAAATATACATCTGTTTTAAGATAATCAATATGTAATTTAGCTTTATTTATGAAAGCTTTTCCCCATACTTCTATTGCTCGTAGGTCGCCACCAATGTATATTACACCCGTAGCTTCTCCTTCAATATCTTTGGCAAATGAAGATAAGTAGGGATCTAAAAATTTCACATTCACTTCATGCATATCAGCACGTAAAAGCATATCATTGCGTACAGGAGATATGTATCCACTTACATGAGATTGTTGAAGTTTGTGGTTTGTTATTAATCCTTCGATATCTATTTGCTTTTTTTCGTAATTATAGTTTGCGGTTACTTCTACATTGCCAAAAGGGGCACTATTTAAACCAAAATCTATAGCATTGATAGATGCATTTAGTATTGGTTTATTGAAAGCTTGCTGTGCAGTAATGCTTCCAGTTGCAATACCAGACAGATGTATGCCTTTAAGTTGGAGTAGCTCACTTAAATATTCTAGATTAAATTGGTTGATATCCACATACAACCAATCATCTTCTAATTTTGATGCTATTCCATTTATTCGAATAAACTTATCGTGCTGTGTAATAGCAAATTTATCAAACAATAAACGTTCTTTTTTATACACTAATGTACTGTTTGTAATATGCCATATTGAATCATTTACCACCATTTCTGTAGGTAAAATGTGAATATTCGTTTCTACCTCGTTATCTTCATTTTTTTTGATATCAAGTACACTTTCTAGTTTACCATTAAATTCTTTGCCATAGCTATTTTTCCAAGAAATAGATGTATTTCCTTGATTATTAAGAATTTTGCTTGTTACATTGACTAATAAACTATCTTTTGGCATTTTTAATCCTACATTGGCATCAAGGTCGATACCCAAAGTACTATTATGTAAATCAATCGTAGCAAAATAAAGATAGTTCTTGTTTAATTGTATTCCTTTGCTTTGTGCGTTGATAGAAAAAATATTTGTAAAATCATTAAAAGAACCCTGTATAAAAGTTGGTTCTTTTGTGCTAATATTCCATAATAATACTTTTGATAATTGATCTATTGGCTCAATGTTAGCCTCAAATGTAAAATTATTTCCACTTAATTTTTTATCCCGTTGTAAGGTGCTTATATTTGGCACTTCGGTGTGTACTATATGCAGAAAATTATTCGCAATAGACGATAGTGTAATTTTACCAAGAATTGTTGCATTCAAAAAGTCAGATGTTATTCGCAAACATTGTTTTTCATCCTCGATGAACGACTTCATTTCTACTTGTTTTATTTCAAATGTATCGCTTGCATTATGGAGGTTAATGTCCTGTATAAATACATTACCAATAACATTATCAATAGTTGTACCTTGTATAGAGGAAGCAATTGTAAACGAAAGACTCAAGTCTGGATTATGTTCAGTAAGTTGCAATTTGTACGGACGCACATTATTCACTTGGGCAACAAAATTCATCAAAGGAATTTTTCGAGAAAAATCAATGTCACCATCAAATTTTATTTGTCCGTTATCATCGTTTAATTCAATTTTTCCATTAAACCCATTGTTATTGTATTCTCCATCTAATTTGATATTTTTATACGTATATTTGTTGAAATCTATTGATTGTACATTCCCTTTTACAATACCATTGTGTTTGTTTTCATGTGTTTTGGTGCCATTTACATCTACCCTAAATTGAATATTTCCAAAACCAGAATTTTTACCTAACATTTTTGTTAGTTGAAAACGAGAAGAACGCAAATTTCCACTATATGCAATGTCATTTTTTTGTATATCAATACCTAATAATATATCCGTGGATAATATGCCTATATCTGTACGCAGTTTTCCATATACCACCAAATTGTTAAAAAATCCAGCAATATTTCCAGTATAATGCATCTGTCCCAAATTCCGTATTTCTTTTGGTAGTATAAATGGTTTTCGCATAATATCTGAAACCACTGTTTCTATTGCCGTACTATGTGCAGAGATTGAATGAATGTCGGCATATATAAATGTTTCATCCATGTTATTAATACCAGCCAATTGCATTGATGCGTCCAAAGATATTTGATCTCCATATTTAATAATACATTTGCTCAGTTCTATGGTGTTGTTAGCTCCTTGTGCATTTACTTCTATGTTTATCGGATTTTTTAAATGTGCTAAGCGAGGAACAAAACAGGCAATATCTCTACCTGTTATAACTACTTTCTTTGAGTTGAGCACAATAGAAGATTTGTCTAGCATGTGGACAATAGAATTGATGTTTTCTTGATGAGCATAATCAATAGAAAGTTTTTCAAATTCCATAATGGAAGAAGGTAGCTTAATAGATAAATCATTGATGTGGATATATTCTTTACCAAACGAAGCATCAGCATATAAGCTTTTTACAATTAATCCAGATTGTTCTTCAAAACTACATGATTTCAATTCAAAAACGATAGAATCCGATTTAATTTTGTGTAAACGCATTTCTGAGTTCAAATCCCAAATGTGAATATGATTAGGATCAAAAGTTTGGGTTTTGCGTGCGGTACCTATATTCGTTAGTTTTAGTTCTCCCTTTTTTATTGTTATATTTCTGATATCGAATACAAACTTACTCTCAATACTGTCTGTTTCATTTTTAGCAAAAGCATCCAGTATGTATTGAAAGTTACTAATCCCCGCACTATCTCTTAGTATATTGATAGATGGTTGAATGAAAGAGACTGATTTGACAATAAATTTTTGTTTAAATAAGGGAAGTATTTTAAACTTAATGTCTATATGTTCAATAGTTAGTAGGTCATTACGTTCTTTATCTTTTATCTGAATATCTGAAAATTCAAATGTCGTAAATAAATTATATGTTACAGTTGAAATAGAAACTTCGCTTCCAATTTTGTTGGAAAGGTAATGGGTGGCTTGATGCAACAAATATTTTTGTACTGGTTTGGTATTGAGTAATAAAGTTGCTAGCAAAAGTAGTCCTGCTACAATTGCTAACGTAATACTTGTTATAGTTACATATTTTTTAATAACTTTGCACTTTAATTTCAACCTACAAAAATAACAATAAAACCTGTTAAATAAAATAGAAAACCAATAAGCAGTAGATATTTTGTTTTTTTAAGGATAATTTGAGTCTCTTTTTCTGTAATTTATGGATAATATTACTATACTTGGAATTGAATCATCGTGCGATGATACTTCTGCTGCTGTTATTCGTAACGGGGAATTGTTGTCTAATGTTATTGCTAATCAAGATGTACATATTGCTTATGGTGGGGTAGTTCCAGAATTAGCTTCAAGAGCACTTCAACTCAATATTGTACCAACCATACATCAAGCTATTAAAAATGCCTCGGTTTCGTTAAGTGAGATACATGCCATAGCCTATACTCGTGGACCAGGGCTCATGGGTTCTTTACTCGTAGGTACTTCTTTTGCAAAAGGATTAGCATTGTCTTTAGGAGTTCCTTTAATTGATGTAAATCATTTAAAAGCACATGTGCTGGTTCATTTTATTCATGATAATACTCCAAATTTTAAGCCACCAACTTTCCCTTTTTTATGTTTGTTGGTGTCAGGGGGTAATTCACAAATTGTACTGGTGAAATCATATAGCGAGATGGAAATTATAGGACAAACCATTGATGATGCTGCTGGAGAAGCTTTTGATAAGTGTGCCAAAATACTTGGCGGACCTTATCCCGGTGGTCCGTTTGTTGATGTGATGGCTCAGCAAGGAGATGCTTATGCTTTTAACCTTAATAAACCTCGAATAGGCGGTTATCAATATAGTTTTAGTGGACTTAAAACATCTTTTCTCTATTTAGTTAGGGATGAAATGAAAAAAAATCCTGCGTTTATTGAACAACGGAAAACCGATTTATGTGCTTCTTTTCAACGTACAGTTGTGGAAATTTTAATGGAGAAGTTGCTTAAAGCATCTCAAGACTATCATATATCAACGATAGCTCTTGCTGGAGGTGTATCTGCTAATAGTGCGTTAAGAAAAGCAGTCGAAAATTATGCTCATATATATAATTGGACTACCTTTATCCCCAAATTAGCTTTTACAACAGATAATGCTGCAATGGTTGCCATAACAGGGATGTATAAATTTAAAGCAGGCGAATATTCAGATATATCATTAACCCCATTTGCTAAAACATTAGTATAATTATAGTATGCAACAGTCTATTAAAGTAACACTTCTTTCTTGGTGGGAAAAATTGAAACCCATACACGGTGTAGTCTATTTTGTCATCTTATTGATTTTATGTCATTTTGCATGGAAAATGGCATTTGTGGAACATACAGAAATACCACGTAAAGTTACTTTCTTGTGGTTTGATGTTACCCAAATTTTTTCTTTTGCAGTACATAATCTGACAGATGTTGTGTATTTTCTTTTGAAAGATATTTTGGATGTGAATATTATAAAAATTAGCAACTTTTTTGTGTATCCAGACAAAGCTGTTATTGATATTGTTTGGAGTTGTAGTGGCTTTAAGCAAGCGTACATTTTTTTTACAGTCATAGCTTTTTATCCAGGAAAACATATTCATAAATTGTGGTACATTCCACTTGGTCTAGTTGTTGTATACGTTTTTAATGTATTTCGTATTGCCCTCATTACGTATTTATTACGTGATAATTTGGGTTGGTTTGATGTTTTGCACGAAGGTTCTAAATATGTATTTTACGCGATTATCTTTTTAATATGGGTAATCTGGGCGGAAAAATTTAACAAATCATCCATATAGTCTCAATGAATCTAGTAATTGATTGTGGTAATTCTACTACTAAAATAGCGGTTTTTGATGGAGAAAATATTATTTCAAAATCTGTTGTTGTAACATTACACATAACGGATATTGCAAGTATATTGCATCTATATCCGATTAAAAATGCGGTTATTTCTAATGTAGGTATAATTCCTACTGATTGCATTGAGCTGATAAGGAAATCTGTTGTTGTTTATATAGACCTTCAGTCAACAACCCCTATTCCACTAAAAAATAATTATGAAACACCATCTACGTTAGGTTTAGATAGGTTAGCAGTTGCAGTAGGTGCAAATTATTTATATCCATCACGCAATATCTTAGTGATAGATGCTGGTACCGCCATCACATATGAGTTTATAGATGAATATAATACATATCAAGGCGGAAGTATTTCGCCTGGGTTGGTTACTCGTTTTAAATCGCTACATCATTTTACACAACGATTACCTTTGGTTCAGCCTGAAAATACAATAGAACTATTTGGAAGAAATACTCGTGCTGCTATTTTAACTGGGGTAATAAATGGATTAGTATATGAAATAGAAGGGTATATTACTGATTTTAAGCAAAATTATAGAGATGTTTTGATTTTTTTAACAGGAGGAGACATTTTTTACTTTGATAAAAAATTAAAAAGTAGCATCTTTGTATCCGAGAATCTACTCCTAATAGGTTTGAATCGTATTTTAAATTTTAACGCATGTTTATAAACAAACACATTGCAATTATACTGTCGCTAACATTGATAAGTATACATTTAGTAGCACAAAGTGGTACGGTTTCGCCCTATTCAAGATATGGTTATGGCAACCTACGTTCAGGAGGTTTTACTGTGTCTAATTCACTCGGGGGAGTTGGGTATGGGCTTCGTTCCAACTCTATGATTAATCCACAAAATCCTGCATCATATACCGCTGTTGATAGTCTTTCTTTTATGTTTGATTTCGGTGCATCTGCTTCTTTTAATCAGTTTACTAGTGGCTTTAGTCAACAACAAAAATCAACAGCTCAATTTGATTATTTAGCATTGCAGATTCCCATTATCAAAAACATGGGTATGAGCCTTGGATTGATGCCGTTTTCTACGGTTGGTTATGCATATAGTTTTTCGGAAACCTTACAGTTTAATGCTGACGAATTATTGACAAAGCACACGTTTGAAGGTAATGGAGGAATTTCAAGGTTGTATGGAGGATTAGCGTATGCCATAATGCCACAATTATCATTAGGCGTAAATGTAAATCATCTTTTTGGGAATATCGTACATACTAGAGAACTGACATTCCCAGATAATTCTACTTACTCTTCATCAAAAGAAGAATCTAATTTGTATGTAAGTACCTTTTTGTGGGATGCGGGAATACAATTTATCCAACCGGTTGGCAAAAAAGATGTCTTAGTTGTTGGTGGAACGTATACACTCAAAACGCCAATGAATATTCGTAGTGAAATTGTTACCACATCTACCCAGACCATTACCGATGATACCAACTATTCATTTGATTATCCACAATCAATAGGGGTAGGTGTAAGCTACAAACATGGGAATAGTGTAGTATTTGCTGCTGATTATTCTTATCAATCATTTGCTGACGCACTTTTTTATAGCCAG
>JAAYPI010000187.1 GCA_012519885.1 Bacteroidales bacterium | reverse complement strand
TGGTTTGATTGAATCCATCGGGCTTATTACCTGATGAAATTGCCCGTATATATCCTCATTTCCGGTTAATTTCTTTATGGTTTCATGGTCAGAAGGAAGAATTATATTAAATTTTTCCTCGAATTTTTGGGACATTTCCTGTTCCCATTGAGTGATTAAACCGGCAGGGCAAACTATTAGAATTCTTTTAATGAGACCTCGCAATTTTAATTCTTTAATAATCATACCTGCCTCAATAGTTTTACCCAAACCGACCTCATCGGCTAAAATATATCTGATGTTGTTATCTGAAAGGGCCCTTTCCAATACATACAATTGGTGAGGTAGTGAAATAATTTCACCGCTAAAAGTGGATATAACCCCACGGGAGATCTCATTTTTGATTTTCCCCAGGCTTACTATATATCTCACATAGTTTTCATTATAATTTAGTTCAGCCATATCCTTTACAATTTGTTCCGAACTTAAATTATATATTTCTTTACTGATAGGGTTATATACCCTATAGGATATATAACCCCAGATTTCATTCTTCTCAAGTATATCAACTTTTTCATTTCTAACTAAATCATAAGCAAAATCTCCGATGGAAAACACAGTATCACTCCAATCTGCTCAAGGCTATATCATAATACATAAGCAGTTTGTCATCTTCCTGTATAACGGATTTCGGAAGTCTATCGCCTACTTTTACAATGTTTTTATAATCCTTGTCTTCCCATAACCGTGCAAAACCTACCCTCACGGCTTCTGTTCTGAATTGTTTGAGCCTGCCTTTGCCAACCAGATATTCTTCAAATTCTTTTAATAATCTTTTCTCCCTCAGTTTAATAATATCCCCTGCTTTTGAAGGATCGGGTATGTACCATTTTCCTTTATCATCTTGCAGGAAATTTTCTTCAAGAAGTTCTGCCAATTCCGGCATTTTTTCATGTTTAGCCGCATTTGATTCTTTCATGAATTTAGGTTGAATTTCCGCATAGGTTTGGGGTTCTTCTAATTGATAGTACAGCCAAGCTATAGCTGATTTTTCATCATCTACAAACATATTAAACTGAATGGGTTCCAGTTCTGATTTTATTCTGACATTGTCATATTTGTTTATTTGATCATATAAAAAATACATCCCGTCCCGTTTTATAAGTCTCTCATCCAAACCGCTGTAAAAATCAGATGCATCTATAGGTACTGCTATGCCATTCATAATGTGATAGGCCACCATCCTGTCATATAGTAAATAAGGTTCCCTTTCCCTGATTTTTTCTAACATACCATTCTTTTCAACTATCACAGGCAATTTGTCCAGATGTTCTCTAACAAAATCCCAGACAGTTTCTTCCGTACCGGCTTTTTTTAGAAATTCCTTTTTGAAACTTTCTTTCGGTTTATAGGCGGAAATAACTAAATCCTGTTTTACCGCCGAGGTTGTAGTAACCTGTTTAAAACTCCCTTGTTTTTTATCTAGGACCCTCACGTCCGCAATTATAAACCCTGCCCTGATTAAGGATTCCTGTATCGCATTCCATACAGAATTTTGTGAATTATGGAACTCTACAGTCATCCATCTGTTTGGTTTTAACACCCTATAATATTCCTCAAAGCACTCGGTCATTAACTGTTGATATTCTAATAAGCTTTTATTTTGGACTTTGTTAATAATTGCTTCTGGCTTAACATTTGTCCTCACCTTTAACCATGATTCCCAAATAAAATTTAATTCTGAATAGTTAAGATTAGCACCAAAAGGAGGATCAGTAAAAATATAATCCACAGAATTAGTTGGCATTACTAGTATATCATCCAACGAATTTGTTTGTAAAAAAACGTCTCCATGTTTAAAATTGCTAATTGTACCCAACGGTTTAACTATTCCTTTTGCACCATATAACTTTCTTTTAATATACTCTAACATATTTAAACATTTAATTAATGATGGGACATACAGGGTTCCTGATACATTGCCGGTTCGGCTTCCATATCTAGACATTTTTGTCCCCATAATCAGGCAGGCCGTTATGGTAAATTTCATTGTGGAGTTATTGCTTTTGTCATATAGATAGCTTAAAATACACAAATTTCTCCTGGTATAAAAATGATG
>JAAYPI010000130.1 GCA_012519885.1 Bacteroidales bacterium | reverse complement strand
TGGCGGACGAAGGTTTAGGCGGAAAGCGCAGCCAAGGCATGGGTACTTTTAGCAAAGTGGAGGAAGAAAAATGGCCAGCCGGATTATTTGCTGGCGAAAGTGAATATTATGCCAGTCTTTCTGTCGTTTATCCACAAATAGAAGAAGTTAACAAAGTAGTATTTTATGAATTGATAGAGAGAAGTGGTTATCTACACTCGCAACAGGGACGATCTTTACGTAAAAAAAGAGTAAACTTGCTGAAAGAAGGTAGTGTCTTTTCAGCCAAAATATCTGGCCGGTTAATTGATGTTAGGCCCAATCGTTTTAGCACGCATCCAGTTTATTTAAATGGAAAAGGATTCCTCATTCCCATCGGGGAGGTATGACTTATGGATTTCAAATTAGAAGTTTTATCACCAGTGAACATCGGAAGCGGAGAAATACTTTCTCAGTTTTCTGATTATGTGTATGACGATGGTTTTGTTTATATCTTAGATCATGAGCTTTTGATAAAAAAATTAATGCGAGGAAAGAATGGCGAAAAAAAGATAGATGAGTTTGTTAAAATCGTTCAGAATCAAGCTAAAGGTAATATCAGGGACAGATTTGAGCTGAAGAGTTTTTTGACGGAAGCAGGTTTAGACTTTAAACAATATGTTTTAAGAAAAATAGCGGTTAAAGAAGAAATTAAGGAACAGATTCAACTTCATCTAAAGTCAGCCGGTCAACCCATTATCCCCGGCAGCAGCCTAAAAGGAGCAATTAGGACAGCTTTAATTAGTCATTTATTTGATGGTGAGGAATGGAAACTGCAAAACAAAAGGAATTACATTGGTGAAGACATCTTTGGTAGCTTTGGCAATGATCTTTTAAAACACCTTCTTATTGCAGATACATTGCCCTTCCGACAGCAGGACCTGGGAATTGCCAGGTTTTATAATTTTCACCTCCAGAACAATAAAGCCGACATTCCGCTTGTCAAAGAAATAATAACAAGGGGTAGTGTGAGTGCTTTTAGTATTAAAACAACAGCTTCACAGGTAGAACTTAAAGATGAATTTTCTTTTTTGCAGTTAGGACAAGAAGAGTCTTTGTTGCCGATTATTAATGAATATACCCATAAAAACATTGAGCTAGAATTAAAACATTTGCGGGGCCATAATAATGTGGAAATAAATGCGGTAAGGGATTTTTATTCGTCTCTGCTCCAGGCAGTTGAGCAGGCAGATTCTATTAAAAAAGCATATCTAAGGATTGGCTCAGGTAAGACATTTTATGATAATACGATTGGACAGAGCCTATCAGATAAATTTTTGCGAAAATTAATTCAAAAGAATTTCAAAAGGGCTAACCTTGATTCTTTTCCTATAACCAGAACCTTAATTCAGGGGGGTTATACAGTAGAAGTGCCCGGTTGGATTAAAATTTATAAATTATAGACTGATATCAGTAGGGGGGAGTATTTATGGCAAAGATTCTTATTTCTTCATTGGGTACCGGAAGATACAAAGCAAGGGGCGAGTATGAGCCAACTACTTATAAATTTCAGGATTCTGATAAACTGTATTCAACTTCTTTTGTTGCCACAGCACTAAGTGAGCATTTGCAAGTTGATAGGCTCTACTTAATAGGAACATCAAAATCAATGTGGGATGAAGTATATCAGTATTTTACAAATGCCAGTGATTATCCTTTTAATGAAGAGTATTGGGCGGAACTTGGAGAAAGGGTAATTTCCTATAAGTTAGGTCAAGAAAAAATTAATGCAGACGAACTGAGGGAAGTTAATAACGCAATCGATGCCTATTTAAAGTTTTTAAAAAGTTCTGCTACCGGTGGTTCTCAATGTTTTATTATTGATTACGGGATAAATGAAAGTGAAGTTTGGCAAAACTTTGATCTATTTATGCGTATAGGTGAAGATATTACGGAAAATGATGAGGTATACTTAGATATCACACATGGTTTTCGTTCCATTCCTTTATTCAATTACTTAATGTTAGATTTAATTAGCATCCTCAAATTTAAAAATAATTTTAAGCTTGCCGGTTTATTTTATGGCATGCTAGATGTTAGTAGAGAAATCGGTTATACTCCTATCGTTGATCTAAGCCCTCTATACAACATCACCCTTTGGACCAGAGGCGCTTATAATTTTATAAACTTTGGAAACGGCTACCAATTGGCTGATGTGATAGATAATCCTTCAATATCGGGTAAAATAAGTGATATCTCCGATATGGCTAATTTAAACTATGTAAAAGATTTTAAAATGGAGGTTGATCGGCTGGAGTTTTTGTTATCACAACAGCAGACAACTGAGCACATAATAAAATATATGCAGCCATATTTGGGCCAGTTTATTTCTTACTTTAAAGGAGTTAGTTCAAGCAGTGAACTACAGCTTGTTCTTGCAAAATGGTATTTCGAAAACAAACGTTTCAGCCAAGCTTACATCTGTTTAGCTGAATCAATCATTTCAAAACTTTTGGAGATCTATCGGGAAAAGGATGTCAGCATAGGGTGGACATTATCTAACCGTAAGAAAATTAAAGATCTAATCTTTAACTATCTTCAGAACTCTGAATTTAGCAATATACATAAAGAATATGATATTATTAATAGAAGACGAAACAAAATCGCCCATGCAGGTTTCTTAGACGGAGATACATATAAAACCTGTATTGAAGATTTTTGTAACAAATTAAATAATGTAGAACGATATGTATTTAAGAATAATGCACTAAAGAAAATACCTGAATTATTCTCGTTTAATAGATTACGTGCTTACTAGAAGTAGGTGTGCGTTGTGCCGAGTTTGTATTTGCTTTTTTCACATACTTTAACTAAAGAACAAGAAAAAGAAGCTTATGCAAGCCTGGGAGTCGGTAACATCTATTGCCTGCCAGCAGAATTAAGGGACTTGTGGTCACAAGTCCCTCCACAACTTCCGCAAGTGGCAGACTATGTGCAGCCGATTAAAGTCTGGCTGACCAACAGAATAAAGCAAGGTGATTATCTTTTAATACAAGGTGATTTTGGAGCCACATTTCTCATGGTTAAATGGGCGTTTTCCCAAAAATGCAAACCGTTGTACGCTACTACTAAAAGAGAAGTTGTAGAAAGCTATAGTGACGAAGAAGTACATATAACCAGAACATTTAAACACATAAGATTCAGATTTTACGAGCAAGGGTAAATGCCACAATATTATGAAAAACTTTCCAGGTTTGAACACTTAATGGCAATAATCCGTCGACCTCCTATAGTGTAAAAAACCCTGGAGATCGACGGTTTATCCAACATCAAGAATGTCCATCTAATATACACTCGCAATAATCACTCTGCATGTTATAAAAAACTATAGTATAATAAAAGCATATTTTTTGGACACTTTTTAGGGTTTATAGCCTACCTATAAGGAATTGAAACAAGACTGTATGTCCGACAATTTCTTCCATCTGTTTGGTTTATAGCCTACCTATAAGGAATTGAAACTGAACGAAGAAGGCTGGAAAAAAAAATTGTTTGACGGGTTTATAGCCTACCTATAAGGAATTGAAACGACCGAACCATCACATCATCAGAACAGGTGGCGGACGTTTATAGCCTACCTATAAGGAATTGAAACATATTTATTTTCAGTCACACCATGAAGCGTTAGAGTACGTTTATAGCCTA
>JAAYPI010000129.1 GCA_012519885.1 Bacteroidales bacterium | reverse complement strand
TTATTGAATCCTTCTCCAAATGGTTCCAGTCTTTGCAAATCATCTATCAGATCAATATTTATATCTTCTGGTTTTATAAATAGATCTATGTTATATTTTTTGACAAAATCATTTGAATTGAGTTGTTTAGTACACAAATCAATAAACCCCTTTTCAAATAATTCCAAATTTGTCTTCTTTAAAGACAATCCCGCAGCTTTTGCATGACCACCATAACCTAATAGCAAATAATTTAATTCGTCAAAAGCATTCTTTACATGAAAAGGATCTATGCTTCTTGCAGAACCTTTTACTTCACCTTCTTTGGAATCAGTCAATACAACAACAGGCTTATTATACTTTTCTTTTAATCTTCCTGCAATTAATCCAACTATTCCTTCGTGAAAACTTTTATCATATATTACATAAGCATCGTTATTTAATTTTTGTAACAAAATATTTTCTGCAAATTCGCATTGTTCTGTAGTTATTTTTTTTCTCAACTCATTTAATTCTTTTAGATAATCTAAATTTTCGTAAACCAAATTTTCATCTTGCTCTAAGAATATTTTTATGGCTTTTTCGGGATTCCCATCCATTCTTCCTATCGCATTTATCATTGGCACATATATAAAGCCCAAAGTAAAATGTGAATTTATATCAGACACGTTTGTAATCTCTCTAAAAGCCTTGAATGCCATTCTTTTTTCTGACTTAATTAGTTTTATGCCTTCTTTCACAATTATTCTATTTTCTAGCGTTTTGAGGCTTACGACATCTCCCACAGTTGCCATTGCAACTATATCCAAAGTTTCATAAACACATTTAATATCTTTACCTAATTTTGTATAAAGCAAAAGCATCAACTTAAACATGACCCCAGCACCACAAAGGTCTTTATTGGGATATGGGCAATCAATTCTTTTGGGATCTACTACAGCATCTGCTAAAGGCAATCTATCTCCTTGTTCATGATGGTCTGTAACAATTACTTTTATGTCTTTTTGCTTTGCGTATAATATCGCATCATGGGCAACAATTCCAACATCCACTGATATTAGCAATTTTACATCATTATGTTTTTTTAAAATAGCATCAATGCCGTTTTCACTCATTCCATAACCATCTTCAAACCTGTTGTTTGTATAAAAATCAATATTTGCTCCCAAATTTTTCATTAAAATCATACAAGTCGCAATTCCGCTTATTCCATCACAATCATAATCTCCATAAACTACTATTTTTTCATTCTTACTTAAACTCTCGACAATTATTGAAACAGCCTTTTCTGCATCTTTCATAAGCCTAGTATCCCACAAATCACCTAATCCACCATACAGAAACATCTCTATTTCACTTGGAGTTTCAATGTTTCGATTTATTAGAATTTTAAGAGCCTCTTCGCTTATTCCAGTTAATCTTGGATCTGATTTTAATTTTTGTATTTTATCGCTATGGTCGGAAGGATTTATCCATTTTCTTTTCATATTTTTTTCTCCTAATTTACATAATTAAAATAATTATAAAAAATATAATTACGGCAACATTAAACAATAGTTCTAATATTCCTCCCATTTTAAATCCAATTATCCTATAATGCTTATTTTTAAATGGCAGAAATAATGGAATTCCTTTTTTATTAAACATGTCTAATAATAGATGACTAAATAATCCGATACCAAATCCCAAAACAATGGCATGTTGAAAACTAGGATTTATATTAAATCGTGATAATCCCAAATTAAAAAATACCAACAATATTAAATTGAAAATTGGCTAATGAAAAAGCCCACGATGACTGAATATGAATTGAATTGGACTGGATATTATTTTGGCTCTATTCCCTGCAAAACTATTATTCTTATCTATATCAGGAAACAAAGAACCCAATATACTACTGGCAATCACAATAGAGCTTAACAAAATCAACTCGCTCGCATTAATAGTATTTGGTTGTATTAAATATTTACTAGCAATTAGTCCCGTACCTAAACCACTTATTGAATGAGTTTTATAATTCATAAAAAAACCTCTTTAAAAATATTTTATACTTAAATTATATCACGTATTTATTAATATGTAAATTATAAATTACTATTTAAATCAATTTTTCTTTTTGGAGATTTGTATTTAAAAATACAAATAGAACCAATTTTAGTTTTACTCATATATATTTTTTTGTTATAATATATATTGACTATAGAATATATGATAAACATCATTGTTTAAATAATAATTTTAGTAATGAGTTAAGGAGAGATGAAAATGTTAAAAACGGAAGATCAGGTAAGGGATGAAGCAAAAATTATTCTTGGATTTAATGAAATAGAAAAAGAAATAGAACAAGGAACAGGACAAGTCACTACCTTTAATCAATTGGGTTTTAAGGGAATAAACGATAAGCCTGATGGATGGTATTTTCCCAATGATACAAGTAAAGTTTCTATTATTCTTGAAACAAAATCAGAAAAAGAGGATTTAAATAACCCTAAATGGGAAAAAGAACTTTTTAAGAATATTGATATTGTTGCCACAAAGTATAATAAGATTGTTGGTATCCTTTGGAACGGTAAAGATATTCGTGTCTATAAAGGAAAGGTTGAAGAAATTTCACCCGCACCTACATTACAAGATAAATCACACTATATAGCATTATATACGCAAACCAAACTTGACAAAGACCACATCTATGAAGTTACTCAAAAGATTAATAACAGTTTGCATTTTAAGTTTGGTATGACTGATTTGCAAGACAGAATGATTTTTACTGCTTGTGCGTTAGTTGCCCAGAGATATAATCCAAAGACAGGTTTACAAAATTTAAAGAATATGAATTACAGCACTTTTCATACTTGGATTTACAGTGCACTTGCAAAGGCTATTGAAGATGATAAGCGACAGAACGCAAAACTTGAGGTTCTTTTAGAAGAATATTCAAGTGTTCGTATGGCTATCACCGAAGACCAAACAGCAATCAATGAGTTTATTGATAATGTTTGTGAGATTGCAGACCTTGTAAATTCTGATAATTGGAATGGTGAAGATGTAATGGCTATCTTCTTTAATGAATTTAATCGTTACAAAGGCAAGGCTGATGCAGGACAGGTATTTACTCCTGACCATATTACATCATTTATGTATCGTTTAATAGGCGTAAACATGAATGATAGAGTGCTTGATGGCACTTGTGGTTCAGGTGCATTTCTTGTTAAATCAATGTGTAATATGATTAAAGAAGCAGGGGGTGTCAATACAGCAAAAGCAAAGCAAATCAAGTCAGAGCAGTTGTTTGGCATTGAGATGTATCGTAAGGTATATGCACTTGCTTGTGCTAATATGATGATTCATAAAGATGGTAAGACTAATCTTGCACAGATGGATGCCAAATCTGATGAAGCAGGAACTTGGATTTCTGATAAGAACATCACAAAGGTGCTTATGAATCCTCCTTATGAGAGAAAATATGGTTGTATGGCTATCGTTAAGAATGTGCTTGATAATGTTCCTACTGGAACAAAATGTGCATTTATTTTACCCGATAAAAAGTTAGAAAAAGACGGTGGTAAGAAATTGCTCAAAGACCATACTTTGACACATATTATCAAGTTACCTGAAAATCTTTTCTTTGGCGTTGGTGTTACTACTTCAATCTTCGTGTTTGAAACAGGAACAGCACAGGGAACAAGAAATATTAAGGGTTATTATATTGAAGATGATGGTCTTGAGACTGTTAAGAACAAAGGTAGACAGGATATTAAGAACAAGTGGAATGATATCGAAGATTATTGGGTTAAGGCTATTCAAGACGATAATGACGATAAATATAACACAAGACAACTAATTAATCCAAAAGAACATTTG
>JAAYPI010000128.1 GCA_012519885.1 Bacteroidales bacterium | reverse complement strand
GACAGTCGTAGTACTATGACATACAATTAATATAGAAAGTATCGAGAATAATTCCTGCTTAAAAAACAATGAAAAACATGACAATCGTGGTATTATGGTTGTAAAAAAGATGGTGAAAACATGGATGGGAAATTATCAAGTGATATTTTACGTGGACATACGGATACAATCGTTTTAGCCTGTTTGCTTGATCGCGACCGCTATGGATTTGAAATTTATAACCGTGTGTTACAAAAAACAGATCATTTATATGAATTAAAGGAAACAACGCTCTACTCCAGCTATAAAAGATTAGAAAGGGATGGTTATATTGAATCCTATTGGGGGGATGAAACACAAGGTGGGCGTAGAAAGTATTATCGTATTACGGTACAAGGTCGTGAATTATATGAACAAAAACTAAAAGACTATGAGTTTACAAAGAAAATCTTAGAACGACTATTTACGGAGGTGTAAATTATGAAGCTTAAACAATTTATTAATCAAGCATTTGAAAAATATGAAGAGTCACCAGAACTGGTTGATTTTAAGGAAGAACTATTAACGAATCTTCAAGATCGTTTAAAAAGTTTAGAAACAATTGGTTTGACACGTGATGAAGCACTAAAGAAAATAGAAATAGAGTTTGTAGATATTAATAAAATCGCTGACGAAATGAGCTTAATTAAAAAGAAGGAGGTATTTGAAAGTAAGTATATGTCTTTACGGCATTTTATAACAAATAAACAGGCTGTTATTTATACTATTTTGGGTGTGTTTACTGCATTTGGATTAATTACTGTGGGGTTAACTTATTTTTCATCTGGTGAAATTGATGGTTTCATCAGTGTATTGATAGTATTCTTGTCAATTCCACTTTCAGGATTCGTCTATATGGGTCTAACCCAAGAAACAGCAACAAGGAACCCAATGCGTGCATTACGTGCATCCATTTATGCTATTGCAGTGTTTGTGTTGTTATTCGGCATATTACTTGTACCAATGTTAGTATTCGGTAAAGCTAATTCTTTAGAAGGCGCTTTAGCGGTTTTAATTTCATTTGCCTTACCAAGTACAGGTGTGATTAGCTATTTAATTATTACAGAGCGGGACCATCGTAAAATCTGGGTTTTAAGAGAAGATGAAAAACATTATGAATGGACAAAAGATTTTTCCGAGTCGGGAAATGCACAAACTTTTGGTATCATGACTGCAGCAGTTTGGGTTTTAGCAATTGGTGGGTTTATTTTTCTGCTCATCTTAAAATTATGGATCTACAGCTGGATTCCTTTAGTTATCGCTATAGCTTTAACATTAATTTTGCTTGCCCATTATATGAAAAAAGGTTTATAAAGAAAGAAGGCCGAATATTATGGTCAAGGCTATTCGAAATAAACTAGTAAGATTTTTAAAAAATCCCGTAAAGATACCTTAGGAAATGTATTGGATATCCATATCGTATATATTAATCGGCATTATAACAAATCGATATATTTTTTAAAGGGTATCTTATAGGAAGGTTCAGCGTGTTATCGTATTTTAAAACTGAAGTTGTTTATTATGGTAGGCTGAGGAGGAATTCCTCACCTAAAAAAACACCCTAAATTACGATAGTCGTAGTACATTGACTGACATGAACTGTTGTGATTAGACAAAAATTAAAATTTTATAGAAAGGTGGTTTGACTATTATGGTCAAGACAATTAGTGTAGAAAATTTAAGTAAGATTTTCGTTAGTAAAAAACAAAAAGTTACAGCTGTTGATAATATTAGTTTTACGGTCAATCAGGGTGAGATTTTTAGTTTTCTTGGACCCAATGGAGCTGGTAAGACTACAACACAGCGAATGTTGACAACATTGTTACCGGTGGATGGTGGAACAGCCCATATAGTTGGCTATAACGTTTTAACTGATGTCAAAAAGGTGCGGGCGAATATAGGTTATGTTAGTCAACTTGGCGGTGCTGATCCGAATGCGACAGTATGTGAAAACTTGCAGTTGACGGGAAAGTTATATGGGCTTTCGGGTCGCGATATTTCACAAAAAATTAAAAAAATGAGTAAATTGCTTGATTTCAATGAATTACTTTCACGGTTTGTTCGCACATTGTCTGGTGGGCAAAAGCGTCGTGTTGAGATTGCACAAGGCATTTTACATGAACCCAAAATATTATTTCTCGATGAACTAACAACTGGACTTGATTTACAAAACCGAGTTAATTTATGGCAACATATCAGAAAATTACGAGACAATGGAATGACAATTTTCCTTACGACTCACTATTTAGAGGAAGCTGATGCTTTAAGTGACCGATTAATTATTCTCGATCATGGCAAAATTATTGCTCAGGGAACACCAACAGATTTAAAGAAAAAGGTTTCGTATGAAGCTATTTCAATTGAACTGAAAAATTTGCAAGACGTTAAAAAAATGAAGCAGTTCTTTAATCAATTAGCTATTGATAATGTGATAGAGGCTGATATGAAATTCACCCTTTACACTTCCAAGGGTGAAGAATTAGTTGCTAATATTTTTGAATACATGAAAGAACATCATATCGAATTGGCAAATATATCGTTATCAATGGCATCTTTAAATGATGTCTTTTTAACTTTAACTGGTAAAGAATTACGTGATAGCGGAAAGGGAGATGAATAATGATGCAAGTAATACGGGAAACGAATATTTTCTTTGTCCGTAAATTGAAAGAGTCAGTTCGTCAAATTGCCTGGATAATCTCAGGGTTGATGACACCATTAATGTACATTTTATTGTTTAGCCCATTATTAAAAAAAATAACGTACCCTGCGATGGGCACAGCTGAGGTTTTGGATATGTTCATACCAGGAATTTTAGTTCTAATGGCATTTGGTTCTGGGATGGGTGCAGGATGGATAATGGTTTTTGATCTACAGAGTGGGGTTATAGAACGTTTACGTGTCACCCCAGCAAGTCGTTTTGCCATGTTAATGGGTAACGTATTAAAAGACGTCGTAACGTTTATTGTTCAAGCGATACTTGTTTTGATTGTTTCAAGTTTATTCGGATATAAAATTCATATAATAGGAACTTTATTACAGTTACTTTTACTTTCAATTTTAACAATGATGGTTTCGGCTTGGTCTGGTAGTTTAGGTTTGATTTTCAAGGATGTTGGTGGAGTAGCTTCCGTAATAACATCGTTGCAATTGCCTTTAACATTACTTGCTGGAATTTTATTACCAATATCGTTTGGTCCAAAATGGTTACAAATGCTTGCCTATATTAATCCACTTTATTATGGGGTAGAAGCATCTAAAAAATTAGCAGAAGGTTCAATTATAAATCAATCTGTTTTGATGGGATTTATTGTTATTGTAATTGTTACAATCATCACATTAATTTGGTCAATTCGTGTTTACGATAAAGCCATTTCATAATAACTTAGAAAAGCTGTGAAGTTTAATTGGTTTATTAAGGATGTCAATAAGAGAATTAACTCGTATTTTTACAATAAGATGTATTTGTATAAGATATATATATTCTCTGAAAAAATAATATAAATAGTTTAAAACTCTGTTTGTGTAAAAGGAGCAACGGAGAAAAAGCCCCACTTAAAAAGGTTATGAATATATATTAGTGTAAATGGAGTAATCGTCCATAATATTGTTAATACTATTATTGTAGCATAAACAGGGCAACACTGGGGAGCGACCCTACGCTTGCTACGGTTTATACGGTGAAACAGCAGGCCTTTGGTTCGCTATTTTATGTTTCACCGGTAAGCCAGAAGCGTATAAACCTCGGGGGTATGGGGGCAGAGCTCTCGTGCGGCTTATTAAGCCGCAAATCTGTCCGCAAAGAAGACCATATGAATATTCCGGTTCTTATTGAGCAACCTGTCCGGTCATAGGGAGCCAGTTAAATTACGTTCGATTTTGCTCACTTTAAGGTTTATCGGAAGCATGTATATTTATAAAGGCTGCTATGCACCGCTGTAGCGGCAAGGCCTTGACAAATATACATG
>JAAYPI010000219.1 GCA_012519885.1 Bacteroidales bacterium | reverse complement strand
CTAACGTCCTGCCTGCCGTCTTCTCCTTCACTTGACCTGCTGTCCGCGCTGCCATCCGGTCTGCCCCCTTCGGTCGTACCGCCGACCACGAGCGCCTGGAGGTAGCCGTAGTCGGTGCGAATCCCGAAAGCGCTCTCTGCATCGTCGAGAATGGGCGCATCGACAGATCCCTCTGCGATTATTCCGCGTCGATCCATGAAAACGGCAGTCATGTGCCGTTTCGGTGTGTGAGTGTCCGCGTTTCCGTAGTAGCGGACCTCCACCCCCGCAGCAGCCAGAGCCGACCCCAGAGAGCCTGGAACAGCCTCATGGTTCGATGACCTGTTTGCGGAGTTGATCTCCGTGATCGACAGATTGCAGACCTTGCCATCCATTGGCCTGCCGGTCCTTCTCTGGTACACCTGTGCCGCAGTAGTCTCAGGAGGCCTCGCAGATCGCTCAGGACTCCATGCTACGGGCACAAAGGTTTCAGGCCCGGAATAGAGCACTGCGGGAAGAGCCAGCGTCGTGTCCCGATCAAACGCCTGACCGGCGGACGCAGGTCCCAACGCTCTGCTCCCAGCTCCAATTGTAACAGCGGCGTTCTCAGGAGTCGTTGCGCCCGCAGTAGCAGTGTTCATCAAGCCCAATCCGCCCTCGTCCAGCAGGCGACTGATGCCCGGGAATTCGGGTTCGAGCAGGTCCTCAAGTGACAGCTTATCTACGATCAACACGTAGAAGACCGGCGCAGCCAGGACTCGTGCCTGTGTGGCTGTCAGCACGACGATCACTGCTGCGATTACCAGTGCACCCTTCAGAGTCGGTCCCCGCGCAGGCAAGGCATTCACCTCAGTATAGTGTCACCCTGTTGTTGCACCGTATGCGATTGCTGTTCTCTCGACTGAGGAGGATTCGCCTCTCTCGCAGGCGAAAAGAGAAGAGCGGAACTGCAGAGTGCTCAGAGACGGAATCTCAATGCGTTGCGTGGTGATTGCATCATGAAAACCTCCAGCCTAAGCTCACTTGCCCGCCTGAACCATCCTGACCGAGAAGTCAGGCTCAATAACCTGAAAGCTCTGATCCAAGAAGTGAAGGCAGGGCGTATCCCTGAGCCTCCGAAGGGCATAGATGTGAACAACCATATTCACACCACCTTCTCCTTCTCCCCATACTCACCCACCTGTGCTGTGTGGATGGCGTACACGGCTGGGCTGCAGACCGCAGGAATCATGGATCACGATTCCATCGCAGGGGCCAGGGAGTTCATAGAGGCAGGGCGCATAGCCGGCATGGCTACGACGATCGGGGTTGAATGCAGGGTGGATTTTCAAGACACGCCTCTGAACCGGCGAATGATCAACAACCCCGATCAGCACTCAGTGGCATACGTCGCGCTCCACGGAATCCCTCACACACGGATTGATGACGTGCAGTCTTACTTCGCTCCCTACACAAGGGCCAGGCACGAACGAAACCGGCTGATGGTACAGCGGATAAACGCGATCACTGCGCCCATGGGGATCTCGCTCGACTATGACGAGGACGTGCTGCCCATCTCTGAGAGCCGCAACGGAGGAAGCGTGACAGAGCGCCACCTTCTGTTCGCCCTGTCGAAAAAGCTCATCGAGCGATACGGCAAAGGCGAGACACTCGTGGAAGTCTTGACAAAGCAGCTCAAGATCACTGTTCGGAGCAACATCAAATGGCTTCTCCTGGACTCGGAAAACAGCCTCTACGAAT
>JAAYPI010000216.1 GCA_012519885.1 Bacteroidales bacterium | reverse complement strand
TCAATTTATTTGTATGAAAAATATAAGGATTATGGTGATTTAATACACGCCTATAATGCATCGGTAGCATATCTCCACCATAATGAATTTGAAAAATCCAGATATTGTCTTAATATGTATAAAGCGAATGGATATGTCGATCAACAGTCTAATTTATTAGTGCAAAGGGTGGAAGAAAGATTAGATATATTACAAAATAAAATTCAAATGGATTGGCCTAATAAGACTAATTATCTTAGGAATATCGCAATAAATACAATGGCAGCAAACAAAAGCATAGATATTCCAAGCGACGAACCTTTGGTAATAGACCTAATAGCCTTATATATTTTGTGTAATATAAATGAATTAAAAAAATTAAAATATAACCCGGAAGTTTTAATTGCCTTTAAAACAATTGAACAGTTGCATAATATATACTGTGAAAACGGTGATAAACTAATTTTAAAGATTATTGAATTTACTAAAAATGCTAAAAATGTTCATTTAAGATCACCATCCATGGAGAGTGTGTTAAATAACAGGGAAAACAAACTTAATATAAATCAGGATTATTCAGATAGTTTAGCATTAGCATATGAAAAAGGATATTCTTTTGTTAAGGCTTATGATTTGCCAATAGGCTTTTATAAAGATAGATTTATTATGTCGGGGATCGGGTTGAAAACAATAAAATTTGTTAAATAAAATAATATATATGGGAAGCAACGGAAACAGATTATTTTGATTTTATTTTTGCTTAAAAATTTTCCTGAATTTTTTGGTTGTTTCACTGTCTAGAGTGTATTGGCGGTGCCGGGCATTATTTGATTATTTACAACAGGAGGATATAGGGTTTTGTCTTACATTTTTATCAAATGCTTGAATACGCCTGTATACCCCGCTGTCTGTCAGGGAAAACATCATGCCTATTTTTCTGAGACTTAATTTTTCTTCATGACGTAGCCTTTTCATTTCCATGGTTTCTGTTTCCTTGAGTTCATCTAAAGTGATATCTATAAGTCCATATTTTATAAAAATATGTTCCGGCAAACATTCTTTGTCTGCGGTTATGATTTCATACAATGCATAAAAATTTTTAGCTAACGGATCCATAATATTTACTCCTTACATCTTTTTATGGTTTGCATTGGCTTGCAATGCATATTGTTGTATATAATTATATAATATACCATGTTTTTTTGTTATTCAATGGGTTTTAGAAATATTCAGTAGAAATAATTAGGCGAACAGGACTGTTCCCTTGAGCCATATTTTATTTTTTTCTCATTGGTTACTGATAGAATAATTAACCCGTATGGGGTAGCAAGAGCTTATAGAGAGGCTTTTGAATTATTAAATGAAGTCTTATTATTAGGAAATAACTGTACAAAAAATGGGCAGAAGGGTGAGTATAAGGTGGGAGCTTGTATAGTTAAATGTGAATGAATCATTTCTTTCGGCTTCTATTAATAGAGGGTATAGCAGATATCGGGGAACCCTTCGAAATGGTTGAAAAAAACCATGGTATCTGTCACAGGTTATGCAGTCTTGAATTCATTTGCCATAAAATATGATATTTATTCTGCAGAGGCGAATTCATTCAGCGGGAAAATTTATAATCAAAAATTTATAATCATATTTAGTATATTATTTTGCCGATTTTTACATATCAAAATTAGTCGCAATATGTCGAATATGTTGATATATTAAAATTTGTTGGAATTATAGGAGGAATTTTGAGGGATGTGCAGAAATTATATATTTAATAGGTTGTAAAAAAAGGACACGAGGATTTTCGATATTATAGGTAGAAATAGATATATAAAATGGGGTATAAAACAATAGGAAGGTAGCACATTATTAAATCTTTTATAGCAATTTGATTAGTTCTTTAAGTTTAGGGGGTAGCTTGTGGGAAAGAACATATGGATATTGAATCATTATGCTAAATTAGGTAGAGGCCGACATTATAAATTTGCAGAAAATCTTGTAGCAAGGGGATATAGTGTAAGGTTGTTTGTTGCCAGTTCTATGCATAACGGTGGTGAAAATCGAATTAATGATTTAACCAAATGTATTGAAGAGGCAGAAGATGGGGTTTCATGTACATACATTAAAGCTAGAAATTACATAGGAAATGGTAAACAAAGGGTTTTAAATATGATAGATTATGCAAGGGGTTTGCTGTCGGTATCAAAAAAATATGATAACAAAAAACCGGATATTATATATGCATCATCAGTACACCCTTTAACCTGGCTTGCAGGTTACAAACTTGCAAAACGATATAATGCCAAATTTATAGCTGAAACTAGGGATCTATGGCCAGAAACCTTAGTTGCAATGGGACGAATAAAAAAGAACAGTATCCCCGCAAAAATACTATATGCGTTAGAAAAATTTATATATAAAAAAGCGGATAGGCTTATTTTCACCTTCCCCGGAGGGAAAGATTACATTGAAAATATTGGTCTGGACAGTTCAAAAGTAAGATACATAAATAACGGAGTCGATCTGGGGGAATTCAACAAAAACAAAGAAAAGTGTGTATATAACGATGTGGATTTGGATGATGAAAGCACCTTTAAGATCCTTTATGCAGGCTCTATGGGACAAGCTAATGCACTCGGTTACCTGATTAAATCGGCAAAAATTATTCAAGATAAGGGTATCCAAAATATAAAATTCATACTGTTTGGCGACGGATATCAAAAACAAGAATTAGAACAGTTTATAAAGGATAATGATTTACAGAATGTTATATTTAAAGGAAGAGTTGAAAAAAAATATATTCCCAATATTTTAAGCAGGTCAAACCTAAACGTATTTACCGGAAAACATATTTATTTATACAAATATGGGTTAAGTTTAAACAAAATGTTCGATTATTTCGCATCCGGAAAACCAATTGTTTCGAATGTAAAATGTGG
>JAAYPI010000127.1 GCA_012519885.1 Bacteroidales bacterium | reverse complement strand
TTGTACAAATGACCTCAATATTCAACGAAACGGGTGTAAAACAAGCCTGCCAACAACGAATGAAAGAGCATTATAACAAAGCCCTACTTGCTTTGAATAAAGCATGCGAAGTAGAAGAAAAAATAGTACATTTACAAAAATTAGCATCAGAACTAATGCAAAGGGAAAAATAATGGAACACGAATTTGGATTTTACAAAAATATAACGTACATTTGCGTTTATCATATTTTTTGTTAACCTTATGCCCTACAGAAGACTTCCAAATACAGATGCCGCACGTTTGAGAGCACTACGGGCTGTTGCTTGCTACAAAAATTCGCCTATCGACACCGAACTGCCTTTCGATAGACGAATACTACAAGAAATTTGTAGCTTTTTGCCTCAATTTGAAAATGCTATGTTTGAATACAAACAAGCCATAAATAGCGAAGGAAACAAAAACAACAAATACCAACAATACATAAAAAATGTGAGATTATATATTTCCCATTTTATTCAAGTCCTCAATTTAGCGTGTATTCGTAACGAAATAAAACCTGAAAAAAAATTATTGTATAAGCTATTGCCCGACAATTATGCCGTGCCTGATTTAAGCACAGAAACTTTGCTTCTAGAATGGGGGAAAAATATTATACAAGGAGAAAACGAACGAACACGTGCTGGAAGTTCTCCTATTTACAATCCGACCATCGCAAAAGTACAAGTACACTATGATATTTTTAAAGAAGCATATCACTCAAAAAAAGTAGCACAGAAAAATGTAGGGAGATATGCAGAAAATATGCAGAAAATGAGAATGCGAGCTGACGAAATCATCCTTGATGCTTGGAACCAAATTGAACAAGCTTTTGTTCATTATGGTATGGATGAGATGCAACAAAAAGCAAAAGAATTTGGAATTGTCTATTACTTAAGAAGAAAAGAGAGACAAGCAATGACAAAAAAATCGCACTAAAAAGAAAACTTTTGGCGTGTTTATTTTTTTTTGTGGAATATATAAATTAAATTTGCACCGTATTTTGTGAGCTATTACTCACGATAATAGCTTTTTTATGAGCTTTTTATTTACTAATACTTACTCAGATGAAGAAATTTATACTTTTACTAACCATATTTATTCTAAGCAGTTTTATCGCTTTTAGTGCAGAGTTGCCTTCCAAAGGATATTCTGGTCCCGCCTTTTCTGATGGAGGAAGTTTTATGGATGAGCCAACCTTAAGTGTAGGAAACAGAATTGGTGCTACTAATTCAGTATTAGGGAATGAAGCATGTATGGATGCTTGTTTAGATGACCTAACGATTGCGTTTGCTGCGTGTGGAGGAGACCCTATTTGCGAAGACGATGCTTTTATTGCTTATACAACCTGTATGGATGCTTGCGAAACATATTCTCTTCCCATTGGGTCAGGCTTCTTCTTTCTGTTACTTCTTAGCGGAGGGTACGCTGGAGTCAAATTGAGAAGAAAAAGAAAAGAAGCATAAAAACTTAAGCATAATAACAAAAATACAAATAGAGTTAGTGAAAACTGACTCTATTTTTTAGTTGAAAGTTGATAGTTGATAGTTGATAGTTCAGGTCGCTTAACGAGCAACGCTAAACCAGAAACGCCCAACCAGAAACGCTAAACACTAAACATTTATCACTATCCACTTTCAACTATCCACTAAACAAACCACGCTCAACGACTAATTCCAACCAAAAAAGATTTCAGGGCTAACGCCCCTCTACTTCCTGGGATTTTTCATTTTCTACCAAGATATCAGAGCTACGCTCCTTTTTTTAGTTGAGAGTTGACAGTTGAGAGTTGACAGTTTTGCACGCTTAACGAGCAACGCTAAACATTAAACATTAAACGTTTATCACTATCCATTTTCAACTATCCATTTTCAACTATCCCCTCTCAAAACCACCCCTCTGTTCTTTCTCCCATCAACTTTTACAAGTAATGGAGATGAAAATCGTACATGACGTATATATTCTGTTTCGTGCAAAGCTTCCTGTTCGTCCAAATAAGCACAATCATAATAGTCATCTTCGTTTTGAGTTATCGTAAAATAACACACACCAAAAGACGTTAAATTCTGAAAAAAATGAGTACCTTGACTTGGGTCGATATGATACGATGTTTCTCCAGCTTCAACAATAACGCGTGCTCCCGAAATATGTGGCCACTTAATAGGAATACCTAACCAATGGTCACTACTTCCCCAGCGACCAGGACCAACCAATATATAAGATTTATCTTCAGCAACTAATTGCTTATTTATTTTTTCGATATCATAAGCTATCAAGATATTTTTAGAAGGATTGAAAGCTCCTTTTTTAACGTATACTACATCATAGACATCATTCATAATGCCATTTCCTAAAGCATTAGTAGTCGAGAGAAAAGTTTTTTCTTTTGAAATAAGGCTTATATCTTCTGTTAACGATTCATTTAAGCCTACAATTGGACGTATTTGAAGTAAATAAAAGGTGTGTTGCTCATTTTTTTCATAATCTAAATGTACGGCAAATTCAATTTCTACTGGACATCCCATTTCTTTTTCGCCAACCGTCAATACATTTTTCAATATATCCGCCAATTGAAAAGACTGATGTTCTAAGATATTTACAAAAGTGATTAACTTGCGTCCACCTGCATATACTCCATCACGTATTACTTGGTCAATAGGATCAAAAGTAGATGCTAACCAACGTAATGTACCATCTTGTTCAGCCTCTCTAATATGTAGTTTTTGCAAATTATCGCCATCATCTACTCTTGGTTTAAACGACCTTTGTGCTAAATCCAAACAATAAAAATAATTTTGTGTTTCACTAAGAGCAAACTCCATGGTACTCGTTTGAAGCACCTTATTTGGATACGCTGGACAAAAACGTAATGTTTGCCCTCCATCAACAATGTATTTCCCTAAACCTAATGCAACATTAACAACACCTTCTTCGGGTTTTTCTTCGCCAATAGGATAATAATTTAACGATCGTGCCACTCCCGAGAAAGAAGGATAAAACCGATTTCCATAAGCATTTCCACACACTTCTTGTAACACTACAGCCATTTTCTCTTCATCTATCAGGTTTTTAGTGGCTTTCATGTATGCTTTGCTATCTGCATAAAATACAGATGCATATACCGCTTTAATAGCATCACACACCATCCGTAAAGTAGTAGTACGACTCTCTGATACATTCGGAACCATATAGGTGGAGTAAATCCCCGCAAAAGGCTGATAATGAGAATCTTCTAGTAAGCTAGACGATCGAACTGCAATCGGACTTTGAATTACCCCTAAAAGAGCATACAAATCTTTCATGATTTTTCGTGGCAATCTTGCCTCCAAAAAAACCTCTAAAATTTGTTCATCGGATACATCTTCTCGCAACGCTACTACATACAAATTGTTTGTTTCCATAAACTCATCAAACATATCTGTACAAAGCACAACTGTTTTAGGAACAGTTATTTGCGTATTTTCAAAATCATACAAAGTTGGATTACGTTTTGAAACAGCATTCAAAAATGCTAACCCTCTCCCTTTTCCTCCCATCGAATCTTCTCCTATTCGTGCAAAATTGGAGTATTCATCAAATCTATCGCTTTGAAAACCAGCCACAATACCTTTGTTTTTAATCTTGCGATAATTTACAATCGCATCAAACACAATATGTCTTGCCCTGTCAATATCTTTTATGTCTTTAATAACGATATAACGCAAATATTCAGCTAGCGGAAACATCGCCCGTGAATAGAGCCATCGAGATAAATCATTTTGAGCCAAATGATAAAACAAAGAATTTGCAGGAATATCAAAAATATGTTTCTGCAAATCTTGCAGATTATGTACCGTTATCAAAGCTTCACGGGTGTCAGGAGACACAAATACCAAATCGCCAAACTTAAAATGATGCGTTATAGCGTCTTTAAATTGTTTGTGAAAGGTTTTGTCTGTTTTATCTAAAAAAATGACACATAGCCTGTCTGTTTGCTCACAAACGCCCTTTGGCTCACTTGACTCAACTATAATAGGGACAAACGGATCCAACTTTCTAATTTCCTGACTTAACTCCAATCCAGCGGTTGGATGTATCTGACCCGCTCTAGGAAAACGCACATCAGTTATTACACCCAACATGTTTTTTTGATATTTTTTATATAAAAACATAGCTTCTTCGTAAGTGCGAGCTAATAAAATCTTAGGTCTTCCTCGCATCCGTAACATTTGCTGGTGAGCATTCAGTGCTTCGGTCATAAATGACAGCGATTGAGTAAATACATGTTTGTACAAATATGGCAAAATAGAAGAATAAAAATGAATGGAATCTTCAACAAACAAAATAACTTGTACACCTACTGAGGTAACATCATCATCTACATTTAACTTATCTTCTAGCAATTTGACAATAGCCAATAATAAATCAGAATTTCCTAGCCAACTAAATACATAGTCAACATGTAAAAAATCGCCCTCAGAAAATACCCGTTTAAAGATGCGACGTGATAAGGTTGTTAAAACAACAATTGGAATATCTGCGTAACTAACCTTCAATTCATTTGCCATTTCCAAGATATGACTATTATCACTTGTTGGCATCGCAATAATTAGGTCAAAATGACGCGTTTGTAATAATTCTTTTACTTCTTTGTTTTCACTGGCAATAGTAAAACGTGGTGGATAACGCAAATTAAGTGCTGTATATTCGTTGAAAATTAGTTCATCAATCCTGCCATCTTCTTCGAGCATAAAAGCATCATACTTGCTCGCAATAAGTAGTATATTATAAATACGTTCTTTCATTAAACTAACAAAAGAAGTATCTTTAAAATAGAGTTTCTGTAGATTTAAGGTTTTGTCCATCTAATAGTTTTTTGATGATGCTAAGGTAATTAAAAAATTTGAGAAAGTTGAATGATTAGTTGATAATGTTTAGTGGTTAGTGGTTAGTGGTTAATGGTTAATGGTTAGTGGTTAATGGTTAATGGTTAGTGTTGAATGTTTAGTGTTGAATGTTTAGTGTTTAATGTTTAATGTTTTGCGTTGCTCGAGCAAAACTATCAACTGTCCACTTTCCACTTTCAACTGAAAAAAGGAGCGTAGCTCTGCTATCTTCGTAGCAAAATACAATACGTCATATTATTAGGGGCGTTAGCCCTGACATCTTAGTGGATAATTGACAATTGATAGTTGAAAGTGTTTAGTGTTTAGTGTTTAATGTTTTGCGTTGCTCGAGCAAAACTATCAACTGTCCACTTTCAACTATCAACTATCAACTGTCAACGGTCAACTGTCAACTAAAAAAGGAAGAACTTTCGTTCTTCCTTTTTTTATATTCAGCATTATTGCAATTATTTAATAATCACTTTCGCTTCTTTAGTTCCTTTATCGCCAATTACTTTCACTATATAAGTACCTTGTGCCACTTGTAAATTTAACTGGTTGAAGTGAGGATTACTTGCTGTAAACACTTGCGTGCGTCCTGCCATATCACTTACTAAAATTGTTTCAATTACAAGATTTTGCGAAGAACTTACTGTTACTTGTTTACCTTGTGCAAAGATAGCAATATCAAACTCTTCTGCATCCGAAGAGCCAATGGTTTCTTCACCAATAGTACTTGGGATACGATCTTCAGCTACAGTAAGATGTAAATAGAAACGACCTTCGTTATTACCCGATGGTATGTTGTTAATAACATATCCAGTAGAGCTTGCTAACATATCGTATGAATTTCCTGTTTGTCTATCTTCTAAGATCACTTCTTCATAACCATCTGTACTATGACGTGTGAACTTCAATGATTTTTCAGCATTTGTACGGATACCTAAAGGAATTATTTCTGTTGCTTGATTAATTCCTTTTGTTTCAAGTTTTTTACTATAAGCTAACATATAAACCTCTGGTACAGTTAAATCCTGATCATTAAACAATTTTTCAGCGTCAATCGTTCCATCAAACTCGTCCGCTTTATCAGCTTTATATTTTACACCAATTCGACTACCATATGTATTATTGGTATTTTGTACATTCATACAGAACAATGGTTGTGTTACTGTTCTCTTTCTGTACTTCGTATTACCAAATACAATCATAGAATCTGTTACTTGTAAAGTAGTTTGTTCAGCATTACTACGTGAGTAAATAAATCCATGCATTGGTTTGATGGTTTCTCCACCCTCAGCAGCTACAAATGATTTTAAATCATAATCATACACTTTAACTGTACCACCAGCAGCAGCTACAGTAGAAGCATCTAAGTTTGCTGGGAACGTATTGCTTAAAATTTGGTGAGCAGATTCGATAGTGTATTGACGCAATCCAGCTTCATCTGATAAGCGACCATTAAATGTATATTTAATAGGAGCTGTACCTAATGCTCTTTGTTCGGCAGTCCCACCAAATCTATCAAGGTAATAGAATTGAGCAGGCAATTTAAAGCGAACAGGTTTTTGATTACCATATTGGTCAGGCACACGAATTGCAAATATTTGTTGTGGACCTACAGGCTCGGTTAATTGTGTAAATGGAGCAGCCCATGTTACAGCACCTGTGGTAGTATCAATATTTACATAGTTCATATACACGTGAGGCTCAAAGTTCAAGAAGAAATCACCAGATTGTAACTGACGAACAGCTGTTTTCGTACCATCAGTAAATGGTTGTACTACTGGTCCTACCAATACCCATTCAGATCTATTGTTCAAATCCAAATGCATGGTTACTTCATCGTAACGTCGGTCTTCGCCTGGCTTCAATTTGTGTGCATTCAATAAGCTACCACCGTATTCAATTTCGATCTTTTTAGCAAATTGAGTAGGAGTAAAGGAAGTCAAACCAGCACCTGCGTCTACATGCTCATTGTCTACTTTAATTGGTCTATGAGTAGCATCAAATTGTGCTGGTAATATTGGTTCATGCTCAATCTGACCAGTTGGAGACTGATAAATTTCACTTCCTGTATAAGATGGTATAATAACCACAAGATCTTCAGATAATTGGTGAACACATGATAATGTTTGACGTGTAGCTGCATCAATCCAGTTGTTACGGTTATCCCAGTCATTATCAAATGCTCCTGTCCAAATGATTGTATCCACAGAAATACCATTTGTTTGTTGGTAAGCTCCTAATGTCCAACCTGTACCACTTACAGGACGTATAGGGGCAGTATGTAAACGGTCTTTTCTGTGAATGCTCATAGCACCTAAACCAGTAATATCTGTTGTTAATGCTGAACCAACATTCAAGTCTTCTCCTTTTACTACTAGACCCATCGGATCGTTTGGAGCTGTAGAACATAATTCAGCTTTTACACCAATCGTGTTAACACCTGTACCAAAAGACAATGCCGTAGATACTGTACCTGCTGAAATTGACCAGAAATTATTATTTTTCAACAAGGTAAAGTCTGCCGCATTACGAGACAAGAAGGTATCAGCACGTTTACCTGTTACAGTAGGTTCGTAAGAATAACAGTTGTTGTACTCAAATGCAATACCAGATGCAATATATTTATCTTGGTTTGCTTTTTGTTCATCTATATCAGCCCTACCCAAACGGAAGAAGTCTGTTTGTGTATTATTACTTGTACCATCGTTCAAAAACAAGGTATTGTAATAAAATGCATTGTTTTCAACATTATTAGCTCCTGCTTGAGCTAACAGCTTGATAAATGCTTGCTGTGCATTAACGTTATTAGTTGCCCAAAATACGTTATTCATAAACAACACATTCTTACTTTCTTGTAACCATACTAAGGTAGCGTGGTCGCCACGGAAGTTATTACGTTCAAACAAAATATTAGTAGTACGAATAAACTTAGCTGAAGCTCCCCATTTTTGGGTATTTTCCACCGACAATTCAGCATCTGTTAATTTTGCTTCTAACTCATTATTACGGAACGTAACTCCCTCATAAGCAGATACGTGTACGCATGTAAATCCTTTCGATGTAATGTAACAATTTTCTATAACAATATTACCGTCTTTGTATCTACCTGCAGGTCCGTCGTCTATCCATTGCCCACTGCCGTTATCAATATCCAAGGCATTTGTTTCAGCTGACGTAGAAGTTGTGGTACCTAAAATAGCTAAATTACTCAAACGTACATTTTTCACTCTACGTAAGATAATACTTTTGATACTTGGTTTCACGGTAGCACTTGCACTTTGTATCGTCAAGGTACGAGGCACTGTGTCATTATACATATATTGATAATCTACCGCATCTAAGTCGTTGATATCATCAATCATGTGAACAGTGTATGAACCAATGTTTTCACCACCACCAGAGAATACTGGATTTGCAGTACCCGCATATGGTGTAGTTCTTGGCACAACATTCATAATGATAAATTTCTTCAATTCAGTAGTTGCTGCATCATAGAAATCTGGTGTGGCTTTCAATTTAGCCACTGCACCCTCTAACGAACGGTAGCGAAGAGCACAATCATTATCTGCCGTGAAATCACTATCAATGGTAAAGGTAATGGTATCACCTTCAAAACTACCACAATCTACACAATATTCAGAAGCTGGTACATAAAACGTAGAAGCATCAGAATATCCAGTACCTGAACTATTGGTAGCAAACGTTCTGTAATAATATGTAGTAGCACAATTTAGGTTACCCACATTTACTATACTACTAAATGCAGTGGCTTCGTTGATTGTTCCAGGCGTTTTATTTACAGTAACCGCATTGGTAAACGCTGCATTGGTAGCATATTGGAAACCATGAGCCGTTATATCTGCACCATTTTTACACTGAACATATCCATTTAATGTTAATTCGTTGTCATTAAACGAAGGTGCAAAACCACGCACAACAGAAGGTAAAGAAGCATTCGCAACTTCAGTATTCGTAGAGTTAAATTTTCTTGTTGGAGAAGCATTATCGTGTGTTCCACTCAAGGATAAGGTATATACCTTTCCACTTACCGTTTCAATTGAGGATGTTTCACCTCTAGCTCCACCCCAATCATATTGCGAAACAAATTGTACAAATACTTTTCCATCTTGAGCATCAGCATAGGTGCTAGCAGGAATAGTTACTGATGAGTAGCCATTGCTAACAGCAGTCCATTTACCGGGCCAAGCTCCGTTAGGCGTAGTTAAAGCACCTCCTACAGCTTTGTTGTAGTACACATATATCATTGCAGTACCATTCCAACCTTGTTGTTGATAAGTATATCCTGGGTCTGTTAAGCGAACAACAGAACCAGCATTCGACTCTTCGCACGATTGTGGATCTACATATACATCCCAAACAGCAGTTACTCCATCACAGGTTCCTACTCCAGGTATTGTACCTCGAATAGTATATTTATTAGGAGAAGAAGCCAATTGGTCTGTTACAAACGTAACCGATTTACCATTTGGAGATACCGTAATTTCACCTCCTGTAACCCCTGTTCTTATCAAGCTCCATGTAATGGTTGCATTCGATGGCACCAACGTTGTTGCTTCCAATACAAAATCTTTGTAAGGATAGGTAACATAACTCAATCCACTTGGTGTAAGGGTATTTGTAAATCCAAGAGCAGGTGTATTATTTGTATAGCTCACATGCAATGTATCTTTTACAGCACAATAATCGCCAGCACTAAATTCAACTTGAATACGGTAATCTTTGCTTGCACTTCCGCTAAAGGTTGCGTTTGATCCATCAATACTCAAACCTGTAGCATCACCAACAACAGAATACGTAAGTGTACCAGCATCGCCAGGAATAGTACCACGTAAGCCAGCCGATAAATCAATCACTTTGCTTGCATCGCAAGCATTAATAAACACTTCTTGATCATACGTAACACCTGAGTTATTACATGGTTCGCAAGGAGCTTCGAAGGTACCCGTTACAGAATAATCTGTACCAACGCTATTGGTTAAGAAAGAGCGGTAGTAATACGTATCACCACAAGTTAAATCAGAAGCATCAAACGTGCTTGAGAATGTTTGTCCTTGTGTACGAGCACCCGATGTACTCAATGTAGTAGCACCAGTAAACGACGGATTATCAGCATATTGGAAACCATATGCGGTGATAGTAGCACAACCAGTATTACCCACTACCCCATTAAGGGTTACTTCTAATGCAGTATCATCTGTACTTGCTTGAATGCCTAAAAGGGCATTGGGTGTGGTAACGGTAACGCCCGAAGGACACGTTTGTGCTGTTACTGCTCCATTATTAACACTAATACATCTGTCGCCAGTAAAAGTTAAGTCAGCTGTTTGAGCTCCAGTTCCATTAATAATGAAATTACCTGCACTAATAGCCGTAGTTGACCATACCCACCAATCGCCGCTTGATGTCATAGCTGTTCCGGGCCATTCTCCTGCATATTTCACTTCACCTGTCCATACATATATATTAGGTGTATTGGATGCATAACTATCTTGTTTCTTAACTCTTATGTAGGTTGTTCCTCCTCCTGAAGGACATCCACTAGATACAGTTTCGATATTTCTTCTGCTACCGCTGCTTCCACCAGATGTGGCAGATAAAACATTATAACAAGTTGAGGCTGTAATATTAGTTATGTCATCCGAAGCATCAGCATCAGTAGGTGTACTATTTTTAGCAAAAATAACGTTAGTCGCAGTTCCTGAAGTAGCACCATTAATAGTATGTACCCACCAATCTCCACTTAATGTCATTGCTTGCATTTCGCCCCAAGCATATCCTGTAGCTCCACCACCCCAAGCGTATACGTGAGGAGTAGCACTGCCCCCCCATACTGAAGTAACAGATGATTTGCTCAAACGTACGGTAATGGTAGATTCCGAGCAACTTTCTGCTGGTGTAGCATCAACATATACATTGTAGTTCAATACAGCAGGCTCGCCACAAACAGATCCTTGCGAAGTAGCAGTAAGTGTATATGGGCCTGTATGATGAGGAGCAATCAACGTAGCTGATTTTGTATCAGCTGAAATGATTAAATATCCATCCGTTACACCTTTTGGTTGTGTTAATTGCCATTCAATAGGCGTATCTTCAGTATCTAAGGTTAATACAAATGGATCATAGTCATATGTAACATAAGTACTACTTGTTGGATGAGCACCTACGGCAGAAGCCACCTCAATACCTCCTGCTAAATTAAATATAAGTGTACTTAAAGCAGATCTACGATTTGTAATCCACGTTTCGATTGTTGATTTTTGTGTAGCATAAGAACTTTGGCTATTATAACCGGCAACACCTCTGTTAGCAACAGGATATTTTGCTACTTCACGAGCTATAGGAGTATTGGTGCCATTCGATTCATTTAACGAAGCATGCATAGCCGCAATTTTTGCATTTATCACCGCTTCACTTAACGCACCACCCGTAGCAGTATGTATAGCCCAACGCGACTTGATCATAGATCTGAAACATGGATCATCAAGCAAGCCTTTAGGAGTTCCACTCCAGTTAGAGCCACCTTCCCACCAGAATGGGATTGGGAATGCATCCGATTTGTGGCCTCCGTCTGTGTACATCCAACCAGCAGTACTTCTATTGCCATAATTAAGACCAGTAGCTCCATTATTAAAGCCAAGTTCATAATCCCAAATTGGAATGGCTTTAATTCTTGCGTCAATATCGTTTAATGCAAACCAAGCTGAAGCACGGAAAGCATCGGGATTTTTTGTAAACTCAGCAATGATAAACCAATCAGCCCATGTTTCGTAATCGATTAGGTTACGAACTGCTTCAAAGTCTCCAGCAGCTAACTTAGTTTCAAATTCATTGAATTTTGATTTGAGTGCAGCCAAAGCACTTTCTGCATTGCCACTACCGTCGCCAATGTCTGCTTTTCCGGGGAATTGTTCTACTTCAAAGGCTTGATCGACTACAGAATTGTAGGTTGTAATGTTTTTCTTTCCTGTTTTGGTCGTAAAGAAAGTTTTACCGTCTGTTTGGTCAGGGTCGCTCGCGTGACGATCTTCAGCACGGTCGAACACATCTGTTTTATCAAACTTAAATAAATAACCGTAATCAGAGCCACCCAAATTAACACGGGTAGATGATTCTTCTACTTTTTCCATAAACACATATACACCCATATATTCGCCATCTACATACAGTTCTACGTAGCGCGACTTTGGAGCCCAAAGTCCTGTCATAGCAGCATAGGTATCTTGAGCTATCTTGTTACGCATCATCGATGCATCCACATACGCTGCGTATAAAATCCAGTCGGCATGTGTACCAGATGAAAGACCGAACATGTTTGTTTTACCCTTGCGGTATTCGCCATTATCTTTTACATTCGGTTCGCCTGTAACAAACGCATAGCTTTTTTTAGGGAAGTTCATGCTTGATGAACCTCTATAGCTTACGCGTGTTTTGCGGTCGTAATGCAATTTATCTAAGTCATTAATATCGCTCTCTGTTACAAAACCATCTGTATCCGAAGCAGTACCGTCCCACAAGATTTTTACGTCTGCATGGATTCTTGTTTTAGCTTCTGGAATAGGTGTTACATTGCTTGGGTTAGGAATACACTCACTCCAATATGTACCAGCACATTGGTCAGGCATATTATCGCCACCCGTATTGATAATTACTACTGGTAGATTTGTATTTACCGTAGTTGCACTACCAGCAGCAGCAGTAATTGTAACCGTATTTGAGGTTACTGAAACACCATCACGAGTAACGATACAACGGTAGTCGCCACTAAATGGAGCACGGATATTGTTGGTAGTAGCACCATGACCGTCTGTATAATTTTCCCACGTGCTATTGCCGGTATTGTATTTTTGCCATTGATATGAATACTCTCCTGTAAACGTTCCTCCGTCTAAATAGCCGTTGGCACTAACGTGAATAGGAGCAAAGCTGGTAAAATCGTTGTTGATTACATCAGGCACTTTCGCTGTAATAGTTGGTGCTTCGAGAGGCGTTACAGCCAAGGTACGAGGTATGCCTGAGCAACTACCTATGCTTGGAGTAACAGAAATTGAGCCTGAACTAGTGCCTACTGTTGCTGTAACTGAGTTTGTAGTACCACCACCTACTTGCGCCCATCCCGAAGGGAATGACCAAGTATAGGTAACGCCACCAACATTGGTTACGCTATATCCTTCGGTAGCACCAGGTAGAGGAGAAGTTTCTCCTGTAATCACAGATGGTTGAGAAGGAGTACTGTTTACAGTAGCAGTTACGGCAGTACGTGCAGCACTTTCGCAACCGGTTGTGCTATGGTATGCAGATACGTAATACGTAGTTGTAGACGAAATAGACGGAGTAGTATAAGTTGTGTTTGTAGCTAACACTGCTCCACCCTCGGAAGCCGCATACCATCTGTTGGTATTAGAGCCGCTGGGTTGCGATGCCGATAAATTTACAGTACCTGTGCCGCAACGGCTGCCGTTTGTTGTTGTTGGAGCAACCGGCACTGTATTGATAGTAACCGTTTGAGAGTTGCTGATATTACCCCAGCAACCTCCATCAGCCGAATTGTACGAACGTGCATACCAGGTTCCCGTTGCACTTACTTCCTTAGAAGCACCGGAGCCATTGGCAGTAGATGTGCCATCGGCAGCTGTTTGCCAGTAGATAGTACCACCCGCACCACCGGTAGCCGTTAAGGTAACTGTACCACCGCATTGTGTTGCACCACCGCTGATTGTTACATTAGCCGGAGGCGTACACGGACTTGTTGTAGTAACACCGGCAGAAGAGGCTGACCATGCACCACTACCGGTAGCATTAGTTGCTCTGACTCTAAAGTAATAAGTTTGTCCCTGTGTTAAACCTGTAACTGACGTACTTGTATTTGCAGATGCAATACCGGTTGCCGAAAATGCAACCGGCAACCAGGTACTGTTGTTGGTTGATACCTGAATTTCGTACGTATAAGAAGCTGCACCTTGTGTTGGGTGCGACCAGTTTGCTGTAAACGAATTAGCAGCTGCACCCGTACCTGCACCCACAGTTGGAGCAGCTGGTAAGGTTGTAAATGTGCCATCAGCCGAATAGGAAGTACCCACTGAGTTAGTAGCATACCCTCTGTAATAATATAAGGTATTAGCCGTTAAACCTGTTCTGCTGTGTGAAAATATGCCGGTAGTAGTACCCCCTTCAGCAACACTGTTACCGGTAGGGCTTGGTGATGTACCCCATACGGTACCTCTGGCAGTCAGAGCAACACCTCCGTTGGAGGTTACATTAGCACCCAGAGTTGCAGAAGTAGCTGCAATTGAGGTTGCTGTAGGAGAAGTTACTGTAGGCGTAGTTACTGTAGGATTTTCCAAAGTAACTTTTACAGTTCCTGTACTATAATAACTCCAGTTTTCTGAATAAAAGTAATAATCATATTCACTTCCTGCTGTAATAGCATTGGTAGTTGAAGTAGCATTTCCGCGATACACTACTGTACCTAAGCCAATTGAATTTCCTGCTGTATAAGTTGTACCTTGTGTAGGCGCAGTAACAGAGGCTCCTTTGGCGTAACGTACAATCATTACATCATTAGCTTGGGCATTCTTAGACCAACCCAAAGTGGCTGTTGTTCCAGACACGGAAACTGTAGGAGATGAGGGATCGTTGATATTTGTTACTGTAAAAGTAGCAGTTAACTCCGAACCATCATTTGCATTAAAGTTACCACAAGCACTACCATTATACCATTGTGCCCTACCAAAACCTTTAACTTTAAAGTTATATGTTCCAGCAACTGTTTGCCTTAAATCTGTAGTACCATTGTTGTACCCAACAACCCTATCATTTCCAGATGTACAAACCACTTGTGTTGCACTTCCCATACAGTTGTCATATCTTCCAACGTTTATTGTACTCCAGCTTCCTGGCTCAGAATCACCTTGTCTCCAGATTTTATAATCTAGCTTACCAGATACATAATCATTCGCAGCATCTGTCCATCCGATTAAAGCATAACCAGATAATTGAAAAGTATTGCCTAAGGTAACACTTCCAAGATTAGCTCCAGAGAAATTTGTAGCAGACTTAATAGTGCTATACTCACCACATGGATTATAATCCCAAGCAGGATTGTGCACATTATACCACGTATGCGTACCATTAACATTGATACGTACGGCTTTAGGTCCAATACCACCATTAGCTTGCACCTGCAAACTAAAAGTAATACCTGCGAACACCATCAACAAAATGTGCCAGTACTTTTTGAAAGACGTGGCATTTTTGAGTAAATGTTTGTTTTCCATAAAAAAGAATTATTAAATTGTTGTTTTAAAATTTTTGTTGTTTAACTCAGTCTATTTCCGACTAATGTCATCAATTTCCTGCTTCTATATATAATAAGGTGTACCACTGTACATCCCCAGATCATCCTATTTTACTTATTTTGCATTACAAAACGATGACAATTAGTGTAAAAAGACTGATTTTTAAGTATTTTTAACTATTACATACATCGCCAACAAAAGGATTTTGGGCTTTTTTGCTCAAAAATCCTAGAATGCTTATCCTTCCATAAAACTTTATTCAACTGAATAACAACCGCTTACAACAAAGCGGTTTGTTCATAGACAGTATCTTACGTAAAGATAATACATTTTTTGCTAAAAACAATAGGGTTCGTTAGTTGATAGTTGATAGTGGAAAGTGGATAGTTGATAGTTGACAGTGGATAGTGGATAGTTGATAGTGATAGTGATAGTTGATAGTGATAAACGTTTAGTGTTGTTTTAATTGATAGTGGAGAGTGATAAACGTTTAGTGTTTAGCGTTTAGCGTCGCTCGTTAAGCGTGCAAAACTTTCAACTTTCAACTTTCAACTGTCAACTGTCAACTAAAAAAGGGGGCGTTAGCCCTGATATCTTTTTTTGGTTGGAATTAGGCGTTAATCTTGGTTTGTTTAGTTGATAGTGTTTAGTGTTTAATGATTAGTGTGCGGTTATTTTAGTTGAGAGAGGATAGTTGAAAGTTCTGTTCGAGAAACGCTAAACAAGCAACGCTAAACATTCAACACTATCAACTATCAACTAACTCAGGGCTTTGCCCTGAAACCCACTCCCTTTTTTGTCTTGATACAAAAAACGAAGGAAAAAAAATCAAGACTGCGATTATTCAGTGGAAAGTGTATAGTTAAAAGTTGAAAGTGTTGGAAGAGAAACGTTGTTGGTGGTTCGTGCGAAACTATCAACTGTCAATTCTCAACTATCAACTCAATAAAAACTCGCTCCGATAAATCGGATCTCAAACAGCATTCTTTTTTAACCGCTCATTTCACTGCATTTTTTGGCTACATAAACGAGGTCGCGTATTTAGTGGATAGTGGAAAGTGGGTAGTTGACAGTTCTGCTCGAGAAACGCTAAACGAGCAACGCTAAACATTAAACACTATCAACTGTCAACTATCCACTGTCAACTATCCACTGTCAACTTTCAACTATCAACCATCAACTGTCAACTATCAACTATCAACATTCAACACTAAACATTTACCATTTTCAATAATTTTCATTACTTTTGCGGTCTACATTTTGCACCTTCATTTTATGGAAACAATTACTGGGTTATTTTCGAGTTCGGGATTAGCATCTACGCTGCTATATTTATGTTTAACAGCTTTGCTTGGCATAGCTATTGGTAAGATTGGAATTAAAAACATTAAACTAGGCATAGCTGGGGTATTATTTGCGGGCATTGCTGTATCGCATTTTGGAGCAGAAACAGATCCCCATATTATTCATTTTAGTAGAGAACTTGGACTTATCTTATTTGTGTATGCTATCGGAATTGACGTAGGTCCTCGTTTCTTTTCCACATTACGCAAAGAAGGTCTAAAATTAAATTTGTTGGCTTTTGCAATTGTTTTTATGGGATTTGGTGTAGCATATATTTTGTATTTACTTACAGATATGAGTGCGGCAGAAGTAACAGGTATATTGTGTGGTGCGGTAACCAATACGCCAAGCTTGGGAGCTGCTCAACAAATTATACTTGAAAGTGGTTCTAATGGAGCTGACACCAGTGGTATGGCATACGCAATGGCTTATCCATTTGGCATAATAGGTATTATTCTAACGATGCTATTGATAAGATGGATATTTAAGATTAATGTTGATAAAGAAATGGAAGACTACAACAATCAAGTTGGAGCGAATAAATCAACGTTAGAAAGCGTAGAAATAACCGTAACAAATCCAAACTTAATAGGACAAAAGTTATCTTACATTAAAGCATTAACAGACAGAGAATTAGTTATCTCTCGGATTGAGCGTAACAAAGAATTTATCATAGCAAACGATGATATACAGCTAGTTGTGGGGGATAGGATATATGGGGTATCCAGTGAAAAGTATTTTGACTCATTGAAACTGAAAGTAGGAGAAGTAGAGATTGGTGGCAAACAGGAAGTATCTGGCAATCTTGCGATGTATAATGTACTGGTAACCAGTCGTAAAATTGCGGGTAAAACCATAGAACAAATAGGTATCTATCGTCGCTACGAAGCAAATATTACTAGGATTTTTAGAGCAGGGATTGAGATTTTACCAACGCTGAAAACCACCGTTGAAATGGGAGATACTGTACGCATTGTTGGTAAAAAAGCAATATTAAAAGACGTACAAAAAGAAATTGGAGATTCACTCAAAGAACTTTCATCGCCAAATGTATTACCTATATTTCTGGGTATCTTTATTGGTGTTATCGTAGGAAGTTTTCCTATCCTTTTGCCAGGGCTTCCTTTCCCAGCAAAACTTGGCTTAGCTGGAGGTCCGCTCTTGGTTGCAATTTTACTTGGATACAAAGGACGCATTGGTAAATTAGATTTTTACATGAACCCAGGAGCAAATATGATGCTAAAAGAATTAGGTATCATCTTATTTTTATCAGCAGTAGGATTATCTTCTGGAGGGAAATTTGTAGACACTCTCCGTCAAGGAGGCTATATGTGGATGTTGTATGGTATAGCAATCACACTCATTCCTATTATGGTGGTTGGTATATATGCACGACTTCGGAAATATAATTATTTAAAAATCTGTGGCATTATTTCTGGAGCCATGACAGACCCCCCAGCATTAGAATTTGCCAATGCAGTGGCTCCTATTCAGGCACAATCTACTGCTTATGCAACGGTGTATCCATTGACAATGTTTTTACGAATCTTGTTTGCACAAGTTTTAGTGTTACTTATTTTGTAGAAGGAAGTTAGACAGTTGAAAGTTGAAAGTATAAAGTAAACCCACCAGCAACAACCACAAAACTTTACAACTTTATGAACTTTCTAACTTTATACTTTTCACTTTCAACTGTCACTTGTCAACTCTGCACTGAATGAGGGCTTGTCGGATACTTTCGCTTTCAAAACCCCTGCTTGCTGCAAATCGGTATATTTTTGCTTTTTTATCCGATGGATTGGTTGATTTAATGGATTTACTTTTGGAGAGAACCAAGGCTGTTAAGGTCTCCAGATAAGTATCGTCGTCTATTTCGGCAAGAGCTTCTGTAATAATTGACGAGGGTATTTTCTTACATTGTAACATATAGGAAATTTTTATTTTACCCCATTTATTAAATCTGAATTTATCCCGTACATAGCTTATGGCATAACGTAATTCATTGATATATCCCTCTTCTTCCAGAATAGCTACAATTTCTTCGATTTCATCTAAAGAATTGGTCTCTTTCTTTAAACGTTCTATTACCTCGCTTTTGCATCTTTCAGCCGAAGAACAATAGAGAGCTGTTTTTAAAAAAATGGGGGATTTTATTCTGTCTAGTTTTTCCATGCCTTTATCATTCTATCCTTGCCAGCAATATCTTTCTTAAGGTGTGTACTAAAGCCATACTGGTGGAAAAGTTGTTGTGTTTCTTTTCCAAAGAGGTAATTAATTTCCACATATACAGCTCCATTTATTGCTAAATTCGTATGGGCAAATAGAGCAATTGCTTCGTAAAACTGCAAAGGATTATCGTTAGGAACAAACAAAGCCAAATGCGGTTCGTGCAACAAAACATGATTATTGATAGTGGATTTTTCGTTTTCACAAACATAAGGCGGATTACTGACAATAACATCAAATTGTTCGTTTAAATCGCCGTTTTTTAGATGTAATATATCTTTCTCAATAAACTGGATTGTAAGCTCATGGTTGTGTGCATTACGTTTTGCTACTTCAATGGCATTGTGCGACACATCTAGAGCTGTTACACGAGAAGTTGGGACATTTTTTGCTAACGAAATGGCGATACATCCACTTCCAGTACCTATATCAAGTATTCTTTTGGATGCACTTTCTTGCTTATGATCGGCTAAAATCCATTCGACCAACTCTTCCGTTTCGGGACGTGGTATGAGCACATCCGAATTAACATGGAATGATAATCCAAAAAACTCTGTTTCACCAAAAATATATTGTATCGGTTGTGTTTGTTGTAATTTTTTTACAATTGTTTTAATATCAATTTCTTGCGTGTTAGTAATTTTTATATCTTTGTATGCAATGGTATGAGAGAAAGGAATACCCAATACATGCGAGATTGTCCATCGAAATAGGCTTTCTATTTCATTGGGAGGATATAAAGAAGAAAGACTTTGGGTAAAAAACAATTTACAATCAGAGATAGCAATTTTATCCATTGATATAGTATTACAAACGACAATACAAAACTACAAAAATTTAACGTAAGGACATCATTCAAACCAAATAAAATGAGTATTCACGAAACATATATGCACCGTTGCTTGCAATTAGCCTCCTTAGGCAAAGGCAGAGTAGCTCCCAATCCAATGGTTGGATGTGTTATTGTACATCACGATGTAATTATAGGAGAAGGATACCATCGTACGTATGGAGAAGCACATGCAGAAGTAAACGCCATTGAATCGGTAAAGAATAAGGCATTATTAAAAGAATCAACACTTTATGTTAGCTTAGAACCCTGTTCGCATTACGGTAAAACTCCGCCTTGTGCAGACCTTATCATCCAGTATAAAATTCCTCGTGTATATATTGGAACGAAAGACCCTAACCCAAAAGTATCAGGCAATGGTATTGCACGTTTGGAGACAGCAGGTGTTGCTGTGGAATGTGGGATATTAGCAGCACAGGCAATGGAAATCAACAAATATTTTTTTACATTTCAACTAAAAAATCGCCCATATATTACGTTGAAATGGGCAAAAAGTGCCGATGGATATATTGATGCCCTACAACCAAAGCCAATACAACTGTCAAATGAAATAACAAAAACACTGGTTCATAAATTGCGTTCTGAAAATATGGCGATATTGGTTGGCACAAATACAGCATTAAAAGACAATCCATCGCTACGAACTAGGCGGTGGTTTGGAAAAAACCCAGTACGTATAGGTATAGATAAAAATTTACGTATTCCTAAAAATTACTTGCTTTACAATGGGCAAACAACAACCTTACTTTTTAACTCAATCAAGCAAGAAGAAGGTAACCCGTGTATGATACAAATAGACTTTACCAAAGATATTATACCCCAACTGTTACACGAATTGTATAAACGGAACATCCATTCGTTGATTGTAGAGGGCGGTAAAATTTTATTAGACTCCTTTATTAACACAGGATTGTTTGATGAAATTCACGAAGAAACCGCAGATGTTTTATTGTACGAAGGTACTTGTGCTCCACAATTTTCCGAATCAATTTTATGTTCTATGGAAATAGTTGGCAAAAATACATGTGCAACTTACGTAAAAAAAGAATAATGGAATTTTTATCCGACATACTCATATTGATATTCCTTGCTACGTATGTGTATACGGTGGTATCAAGCATTGTGGTTGTATTGTTAGAAAACAAGCATCCTGTTCGTACTTCGGCGTGGATTATGGTACTTATTTTTGTCCCATTTATAGGACTATTATTATATGTTGTTGTGGGAAGAAGTTATCATAGACAAGGAAATATATCAAAAAAGCTAAAAAACAAAATTTTATCTTTTGGGACAAGGCAATCTATTAAAGAAATTTGTGCTGAAAATAACATTTGTAGTAAACACGAAAGATTAATTCATTTATTGAGAAACAGTACAGATGCTTCCATATTTACACATAATAGTGTCAATATTTATACCGATGGGAAACAATTATTTGACGATATACTCAGTGCTATGGATAACGCTACCGCACATATCCATGCCGAATATTATGCCGTTGAAACCGATGAAACAGGCAATCGCTTTAAAGATATGCTTATCAAAAAATCGAAACAAGGACTGGAAGTGCGATTAATATATGACGATGTTGGTAGCTGGCGATTAAAACGATCCACCATACAAGAGATGAAAAATGCAGGCGTGATATTGCAAACATTTTTCGAATTACGATTCCCCTATTTTACAAATAAATTAAATTATCGTAACCACCGAAAGATACTAATCATTGATGGGAAAATTGGCTTTTTAGGAGGTGTAAATATTGCAGATAGATATACAAAAGGCTTGCCTTGGGGAATATGGAGGGATACGCATATCAAAATACAAGGAAATGCAGTAGATGGATTACAACAATTATTTCTGAATGACTGGTTATATATTACCAAAACAGCAATACATCACAAAAAATATTTTGCTATACACGATCAATACAATAAACTACCCATTCAAATAGTAGGAAGTGGTCCAGATTCGATGTGGGAAGGGATAATGCAAGGATTTTGTGCCGCTATACAAAACGCCTCCAAATATGTGTATATACAAACACCTTATTTTTTACCTAATGACAGCATATCCAATGCATTAGAATCTGCAGCATTATCTGGAATAGACGTTAGAATTATGATTCCAAGTCGTTCTGACACCCGTATATCATTAGAAGCTTCTTTATCTTTCGTTAAAACCATGCTAGCTGCTGGAGTGCGTGTATATCAATATCAAGCAGGTTTTATTCACGCAAAAAGCATTGCTATTGACAATGAACTTGCAATTATCGGAAGTGCAAACATGGATTTTAGGAGTTTTGAACAAAACTTCGAAGTAAGTGCATTTATGTATGACTCTGACAAAAGCATGGAACTACGTAATATCTTTTTACACGATATGAAACAATGTAAACGTTTACAATATACACAATGGAAACATCGCCCAATAACTCAAAAGTTGATACAATCATCAGCTCGATTATTCAGCCCGCTCTTATAGCAAAAAACTGTACCAGAATTTTTTTAGTTGGCTTTATGGGCACTGGAAAAACAACATTTGGGAAAAAACTATCCCAAAAAATTCATTTTTCGTTTATCGATACAGATTTATATATCGAAAATAATTTTCATAAAACCATTAATGAAATTTTTGCTGAAAAAGGAGAAGAAGGGTTTCGCACAATTGAGACGAAAATATTAGCAGAAATTGCGGAAATTGAAAACGTAGTAATTGCAACAGGAGGAGGTACCCCGTGCTTTAACAATAATATGGCATTGATGAATAGTAAAGGATTAACCATCTATTTAGAAACACCCACTCCTGATATTGCACAACGTTTGATTACAGGAAAAACAAAACGACCTTTATTAAAAGATAAAACTTCTGAAGAAATAGTGGAATTTATAGAAGAAATACTACCTAAAAGAAGTACGTATTACAAAAAAGCCGATCTCACTATTAATGTGGTTGAAAATTAGAAGAGGAAAGTCTTATAAACTCTCCTCCTCTGTCAATTATATGTTAGCTCCCTTTAGGCAAGAAATGTTCTAATGGAAGTGGCAATAGAAGCTAATTCATCATCTGTAAGCTCTAATTTTGTATTAGAAAAATAGATATCTGATTCTTTTGTCAACGGAATTAAATGAATATGAGCATGTGGCACTTCTAAACCAATTACAGCAACACCAACCCTTTTGCATGGAATAGCCTTTTCAATAGCTTTTGCAATTTTTTTTGCAAATACATGTAGCCCACTCAGCACATTATCTTCCAAATCAAAAATATACGACACTTCCTGTTTTGGAATCACCAATACATGCCCCCTCACTAACGGACGAACATCTAAAAATGCTAGATAATCTGAGGTTTCTGCTATCTTATGACAAGGAATTTCTCCTTGAACAATTTTACTAAAAATACTAGCCATAGTATATCTTTTTAAAAAGAAATATTTATTATTTCCAATCGTAATACACCAGAAGGAACTGTTACTTCGACTATCTCTCCTACTTTTTTTCCTAATAATGCCTTAGCCACTGGAGTGTTAACCGCTATCTTTCCTTCTTTCAAACTTGCTTCTTGCTCAGACACAAGAGTATAAGTAAGCTCCTGGTTATTTTTCAAATTACGTATACGTACTTTGTTTAAAATCTGAACATAATCTGTATTTAAATCTTTTTCACTGATAATACGAGCATTTTTCACTGTTTCTTTTAGCTGAGCAATTTTCAATTCCAGCATTCCTTGAGCCTCTTTTGCCGCATCATATTCAGCATTTTCAGACAAGTCTCCCTTGTCACGAGCCTCTGCAATTTGCATCGAAATGTTAGGGCGTTCCACCGATTCCAAATGATTTAGTTCATCCATCATTTTCTTGTACCCTTCTTTGGTCATGTACGTAATACTCATAATAAAATAATTTAGATTAAAAAAATAGTCCTTTAACGTATTTACATAAATAAAGAGAATCTCGAAATTAATCGAGACTCTCTGTTGTGTTTGTAATTACTCCGGCAAAGATAAAGCTTTCTTTTCAAAGAAAAAAATATTTCATCGAATAAATCTTTGAGCTAAGAATTCTATTCGTACTTCCTGTTGATAATTTCGGCATACACAATTGCCTTTTTCAAATCCTCCTGATGTAAGGTAAAATCATTATCAGTACTAATTTCGACAACATTATGTAGTTTTTCATCTCGAGGCAGTTTTTTTTCTGATATCGTTGACATATCAGAAAAACTTGTGTTGTTTAAATTAGTCGCTTGGGAAGATTTAGTGTTATTAGCATGTGGTTGTTTGTTTTTATTTTCAGCCAAAAATGGTTTTGGCTTATGCACAATAGGAGGGACCTGTGCTACTACTTCTTTTTTACTCCCCAACTTACGTATTATGAATAGAATAAAAACAACGATAAAAATAATGGTGGATATTGACATTGTATTTGTGTATAATGAATGTGTACTACAAAGATAATAAAAAATTAACTAGATACCAAAAATTAAAAGGAGAGCCGCTGCCCCCCTTTTAACCTAACCTAAACCTTAACTATGAAAAAAATCATTGTTTCTTTTTCTTGATACAAAGAAAAGCATTTGTTTTGAATTACGCAAACGTTTGCGTAATTTCCAATGCAAACGTTTGCATTTTTAACCTTATTTAACGCTTATTCGTTGTTTTAGCTAAATATTCCAAGAATATTCACTATAAAAAATAAAAAACATACCTTTGTACCCTAATTATTTCGGACATAAAATGAAAAACCAAAAAAAATTATTTATAGAAACATACGGATGTCAAATGAACGTTGCAGACAGCGAAGTTGTAGCATCAATTATGGGCATGAGTGGATACGAGCTCACAGACAATATAAACGAAGCAAATGCCATCTTCATTAACACCTGTTCCATCAGAGACAATGCAGAACAAAAAGCTTTTTCACGCCTTGATTACTTTCAATCGTTAAAAAAGAAAAGAAAAGATATCATTATTGGAGTGTTAGGCTGTATGGCTGAAAGAATTAAAGAAGATTTACTTGAACGAAAAGTCATAGACATGGTTGTTGGTCCAGATGCGTATCTTGATTTACCTAATCTGATCGGAGCGGTAGAATCTGGAGAGAAAGCTATAAATATTGAACTTTCGACAACCGAAACATATCAAGATATTATACCACAGCGTATTGGACATAATCGAATTAGTGGGTTTGTGTCCATCATGCGAGGATGTAATAATTTTTGTTCTTATTGCATTGTTCCGTACACACGAGGCAGAGAAAGAAGTCGCCCTGCTACAAGTATTATTAACGAAATGAAAGATTTAGTAGCCAAAGGTTACAAAGAAATAACATTCTTAGGTCAAAATGTAAATTCATACCTTGATTCATCTGAAGACAACAAGTACACGTTTCCAGATTTACTTGCAATGGCTGCAAACACATTCCCTGATACAAGAATCCGCTTCACCACTTCTCACCCAAAAGATATTAGCGAAGAATTAATTCGCACTATTGCCACATACCATAATTTATGCAAACACATTCATCTACCTGTACAATCAGGTAGTAATCGTATATTGTCCTTAATGAATAGAAAATATACTCGTGAAGAATATTTGCAAAAAATTGCTATGATAAAACGCATTATCCCAGAATGTGGTATAACCACTGATGTTTTTACAGGATTCCATTCTGAAACAGAAGCCGACCATCAAGAAACGCTTTCACTTATGCAAGAAGTTGGATTTGACAACGCCTTTATGTTTAAATACTCCGAACGAAGTGGCACATACGCAGCTAAACACCTCGAAGATAATGTTCCAGAGGCAATCAAATTATCGAGACTGCAAGAGGTTGTTGATTTACAAAACAAACTTTCCAAAGAAAGTAACCAAAAAGATCTTGGAAAAATTGTTGAAGTTTTAATCGAGGGATATTCAAAAAAATCACGCAATCAGCTTTTTGGAAAATCCTCGGAAAATAAAGTCGTCGTATTTAATAAAGAAAACAAAAAAATCGGCGAATACGCCAAAATACGAATTAAAGATGCCACGGTAGCAACACTTTTAGGTGAAATTTGCGAGTAATAGTCTAAAAATTAGGCAAAAATGAAAATTTTATTGAAAAAAAAGAAAAAAATAAAAATATTGTTTTTATATTTGTCCCCTGAATAATTAACTAAAACACGTTATATGAAAAAGTTATTTACATTTTTGATAGTTTCTGTGCTAACGATAACTTCGTTATCAGCTGCAGACTACACTCATTGGTCTGTTTATATCGATGGAGGAGCTTCTCAGTTTGACGGAGACGTTTCACAAAGATACAATCAAATAAACCCTGGAGCAGATATCCATTGGACAGCTGGATTAGGAGTTGAATATACATTTACTCCATTTTGGGGATTGGGTTTTGAATACCAATATATGCCTTATTCTGGGTATTCAACTTCAACAAGTCAAGGATGGTGGTCTAATTACGGAGAATTTGACTTTGAAGGAGGATCGCATCAAGCACATATATTTACTTCTTTAAATCTAACTAATTTATTAAATGTGTATAGAAAAACATGGAGGTTTAATGTCTATGCAAACATTGGTTTAGGTGCTTCTTTCTATAATGTGTCTCAATCCAATATAGTACCAGCTAGTATCCCTCCAGGTGGTTGGACTTTTGCAAGAACTCCAAAAGAAATTGAAGATGGACGTTCGTTGTTAGTTCCTATGTCTTTGAACTTTGAATATAATATTTCTAAACCATTAGCAGTGGGTTTAAATGTTCACTATAGAGCAACAAACAAAGATAATTATGAAGGAGAAGCCTACGTTAGAGGCGTTCAAAACGATAATTTCTTATTAGGAACTGCTAGTTTACGTTATAAATTTGCTTCTGGACAAAAAGATGGTCATATCAGAAACATAACTGCTGATAAATTTAGACAAGAAGAAACTAAGGAGAGAGAAATTCTTGACAAGCTTGATTCATTAAACAACAAGGTAGATGATCTTGATAGTGTTGTTACAAATGATTTAACTCCACGCATGAACGAGGTAGAAAGATTACTTTCTGACCAACCAGATGCTGATGGTGACGGAGTTCCAGATTGGAGAGATAGAGAACCAAATACACCTGCAGGTTCGTTTGTAAACTATTGGGGAGAAAGCCTTCCTTATGAAGTATTGAAAGCTACTGAGTTTTACGAAGAATTAGCTAAAATGCAAGAAGAAGAAGTTGATTACGACATGTCTGTTTACTTTGCATTTGATAAAAAGAACTTGACAAAACGTTCTATCGACAATATTGCAAAAGCGGCTCAAAAATTAAAATCAAACCCATTATTGAAAGTAGAACTTAGAGGATATGCTGACTACCCTGGTAGCCACAACTACAACTTACGTTTGAGTACTTCTCGTGGTGAAGTTGTTAAGCAAGAGTTAGTAAACAAACATGGCATTGATCCTTCAAGAATCACCTTGAATCCACAAGGAAGAATGACCAATCCACCAAATGCTAACCAAAAGAACAGAAGAACTGACTTTGTGTTCAGCAAAATGAAATAAAAAGATTGTAGTCTTTAATTAATAGAAAAAGCCCTGAGTCAACATGACGTCAGGGCTTTTTTAACAATAACAACATATAATGGAAGAAAAAGAACATATTCATTACGACCAATTTGCAAAAAACTCGGGTATTAAATTAGTCGAAGCAAAAAATGGAGAAGCAATCGCAAAAATGGAAATAAGAAACATGCATCTAAACGGCTTGAATCTGGTGCATGGTGGAGCCTTATTTACCTTAGCAGATTTCACTTTAGGGGCAGCCGTCAACTCTCTTGGAGGAGCTCATGTAACGATGAGTGCAAGTATTCACTATGTAAAATCTGCCAAGGAAGGAACACTTATTGGAATATCTAAACAGGTTTCTGCAGGTAGAACTATCGCAACATACGATGTAGAAATACGACTTGAGGCAACAAACGACTTAATTGCAATCGTTAGAGGAAATTCGTTTAAGAAATCTTAGAAATATGAAGAATTCTTGTATAAAAGCATAATTATAGTAGAATAAAATATGTAATTTTGCAGGAAAGAAAACAATCAGTTGAAATTATGGAACATACATTGCAAATTTATAACACACTAACTCGAAAGAAAGAAGTTTTTATACCCATTCATAGCCCAAATGTGGGCTTGTATGTATGTGGACCAACTGTATATGGCGATGCTCATTTAGGTCATGCACGACCCGCTATTACTTTTGATTTACTGTTTCGTTACTTAACCCATTTAGGCTATAAGGTGCGTTATGTACGCAACATAACAGACGTAGGACATCTTGAGCATGACGCAGATGAAGGAGAAGATAAGGTTGCAAAAAAAGCTAGAGTAGAACAAAAAGAACCCATGGAGATTGTTCAATTCTACCTAAATAGATACCGCAAAGCCATGGAGCAATTGAATGTATTGCCACCAAGTATTGAGCCACATGCGTCTGGACACATTATGGAGCAAATTGAATTTACACAAAAAATTATTGATGCAGGTTTTGCCTACCAAAGTGAGGGTTCGGTATATTTTGATGTAGAAAAATACAACAAACAGTACCACTACGGAAAATTGTCAGGAAGAAATATAGAAGAACTTCTTGAAACAACACGAACACTTGACGGGCAAATTGAAAAAAAGAAAAGTGTGGATTTTGCCTTGTGGAAAAAAGCATCGCCAGAACATATTATGCGATGGAAATCGCCATGGAGCGATGGTTTTCCGGGCTGGCACATGGAGTGTTCGGCTATGGGCACGAAGTACTTAGGAGAAGAATTTGACATACATGGCGGAGGTATGGATTTAGTTTTTCCTCATCATGAGTGCGAAATTGCACAATCGACAGCCGCTTTAGGCAAAGAAACTGTACGTTACTGGATGCACAACAATATGATTACTATTAATGGGCAGAAAATGGGCAAATCGCTAGGTAATTTTATTACATTAGATGAGTTTTTTGGAGGTTCGCATCCACTGCTTTCACAAGCATTTTCAGCCATGACCATTCGCTTTTTTATTCTTCAAGCACATTATCGTAGCACCGTAGATTTTAGCAACGAAGCATTACAAGCTTCTGAAAAAGGACTTAACAAGTTGCTTGAAACGTATGCACGCTTGCAAAAAATAACTCCTTCAGCCACATCTACTATCGATGTATCTGGTTTGCGAGCTAAATGCGAAGAGGCTATGAAAGATGATCTAAATACACCGATAGTATTATCACATCTTTTTGAAGCCTCAAAAGCCATTAACACTGTGGCAGATGGAAAAGCCAGCTTAAGTGCAAAGGATGTAGCAGAACTAAAATCAGTATTCAAGTTATTTGTTGAAGACATATTAGGATTACAACAAACAACCAAAGACAATACTCAACACGAGGCATACCAAAAAGCAATTGACTTGTTGCTTGAGCTACGATTAGAAGCCAAAAGAAACAAAGATTTTGCCCTATCAGATAAAATCAGAAACGAATTAACAACTCTTGGTTTTAGCATCAAAGATACAAAAGAAGGATTTGAATGGTCGCTATAAGAATAAAAACCTTGTAACATGAAAAAAATACAAAATCCATGGACAATTCTAGATGGCTACAATTGCTTTGCTTGTAGCCCAGCAAATGAGATAGGAATAAAAATGGAATTTTTTGAAGAAGGAGAAGAGTTAATTTGCAAATGGGAGCCTTCAAAACACTATGAAGGATTTACCAACGTATTGCATGGAGGTATACAAGCCACCTTGTTAGATGAAATGGGAGCTTGGGTGGTAGCTCGCAAATTACAAACGGTTGGTTTTACGAGTAAATTAACTATCAAATACCATAAAACAGTCGTTATTAACCAGCCTTATATTTATATCAAAGCCAAACTAACAGAGGTAAAACGCAATTTAGCATTTATTGAAGCTCATATTTATAATTACGAGGAGCAATTGTGTGCCTCAGCAGAAATGTGTTATTTCTGCACCTCACAAGAAGCAGCATCTTCTTCTTTTCACTTTAACGGATGTTCGTTAGAGGAGTAAGCTATGCCGGTACTATTTTTTCTGATATATTGCTAGCATTTGTGTACTTAAGAAGCAATTCTCTGGAAAAATCGAGTGTTTGTTGCACAGAAGTAATTGAGCCATCAAAACCATTTACTATTAGCACAAGATGGTGTGTATTGAGAGAAATTTTTGTACGTTCGTGATCGCTAGTAGGAGTTCCGATTGGTCCTTTTTCATCTCGATATACGGGTAACCCTTCGATATTTAACAACCCTCTTCCTATTGCACAAAATTCTTCACCAGCTTGTCCAATGCCAAGTTCAAGAGAATTCCCAATAATGCTATCTCTATCGAATCCACCGATGGAATAGCCCGTTTTAACCGAGATTAAATTAATACAATCCACTATGGTTGAAATGCGATACAATGATTCTCCTTTCACTAATCTGCGACAAAGAGCTTCGGCTGAGGGTCTATATCTATTCGGTTCTTTTCCTGTTTTTCTATACGCTTCACGTGTAGCAGCAATAGTTTCTCGTTGGTTTATGTCAGCTAGTTGGTATGTTTGTTTGAATTGCTTAGAATAGTCCTCAATATCTGTCCATAATTCATCATTATAAGACGTATTAGACACCTTACATTGCAACAGACCAATAACAACATGTGGCAATAAAGATGCGATGCTACTACTAATTTGTACTGAAAGGTTCATACTAAAGCTTATTTCAATGCCTCTAACATACGCTTAATAACAGTTTGTGCAGACACCTCCCTATTAGCGGCTTGAGGGATTACAATTGATTGAGGGCTTTCAATTACATCGTCCGTAACAATCATATTGCGTCTTACGGGCAGACAGTGCATAAAATAAGCATTATTGGTAAGTGCCATCTTTTCGGTATCTACTGTCCAATCTCTATCTTTAGACAAGATTTGCCCATAATGTGGATCTTGAAAAGCTGACCAGTTTTTAGCATAGATAAAATCAGCCCCTTCAAACGCTTTGCGTTGATCGTATTCTACACGAGCACCTCTTACAAACTTTTCATCAAGCTCATACCCTTTGGGGTGTGTAATAACAAAATCGACATTGGCTTCGTTCATAAAATCGGCAAACGAATTGGGCACAGCTTGAGGCAATGCTTTAGGGTGAGGAGCCCAGGTGAGCACAACTTTTGGTCTATCTGTTTTTTTGTATTGTTCAATGGTAATTAAATCGGCAAAAGCCTGCAAAGGATGCCCGATAGCTCCCTCCATGCTAAATACGGGTTTGCCAGAATATTGGATAAATTGTTTTAGAATGGTATCTTGACAATCAAACTCTTTGTTTTCAAAACGAGCAAACGAACGAACACCGATAATATCGCAGTAAGAACCCATAACGGGAATAGCTTCTAAGATGTGCTCTGTAGTATCGCCATCCATAATTACACCGCGTTCTGTTTCTAGTTTCCAAGCTCCTTGATTAATGTCGAGTACCATGGTGTTCATACCTAAATTCATGCCTGCTTTTTGTGTACTTAAACGGGTACGTAGACTAGAATTAAAAAACACCATCAACAAAGTTTTGTTTTTTCCTAGAGTGTCCCATTTATAAGGATTATTTTTTACTTCAAAAGCCTCATTTAATGCTTGTTGCAAATTTCCTAAATCTTTTACGTTGGTGTAAGTTCTCATAATGAATGACGAATTGATTAAAACACAAAGGTACACAAAAAACGTAAATTGATTGAGGATTTTTATGTTTTTAAATTCAAATATAATTTATACCTTTGCAAGTAATAATCTGATTTTTTATTCGTTCTAGCGTTATACATTGATTCAGAAAAAATCGAACACTTATGAAATACTTACACGTTTCCATTTTTTGTCTACTATTTAGTTTAACCGTTACTCCTCTTTTTAGTCAAAAATCACCTTTTAACACTACTGCTGCTGAACTTTTTGCAGACGGTAAGTCCTTTTTCTACAATAATAATTATGCTGCATCGGCACGATATTTTGAAGAGTTTTTACAATTTGACCAACGAGACAATGACGAAATAGTGCGTGAAGCGGAGTATTACATTGCTCGTTCAGCATTTGAACTTAGAAAAAATGACGCACAAATTAAACTCGAGGCATATCAGACAAAATACCCTTATGCAACAGACGTAGAACTTACGAATCTATATATTGGCATTTTAGAGTACGAATCTGGTAGATTTAAGCAAGCCATTCGTCGTTTTGAGAGCATAAAAACAGATAGATTACGCGAATCGGATCTAGTTAAATTGCAATTCTACAAAGGCTATGCATACCATCAACAAGAAAATTTTGAAAAATCTCGTTTTGAATTTCAGCAAGTACTCCGCAGAGGCACGAATACGCCCTATTACGATGCAGCTACCTATTATTTTGCTTATGCAGAGCAACGATTAGGCAATTTTGATAGTGCTCTTACTCATTTTTTACGCGTCGAAAATCATCCTGAATTTGATACTAGTGCTCCATTTTTTATTGCCCAACTATATTATCAGCAAGGAAATTGTGATAAAGTATTAAATTACGGAAAAGAAATTATAAAGAAATACCCTAAAAACAATCGACGTAATGAAGTATTACGGATGATGGGCGAATGTAGTTTTCTTGCCAAAGATTATAGCTCAAGCATACATTACCTTACTCAGTATGAGCAACAAGTAAAACGAATTTCGCGTGAAGATTTTTATATGTTAGGGATAGCTCATTACAACGTGGGTGAATATGAAAAAGCTATTGCAAACTTGTCTAAAACAACAAACAGAGAAGATTTATTAGCACAAAATAGTTACCTATACTTGGGAATGGGATATGTCAAGCTAAACGACAAGAAAAATGCACGACTAGCTTTTGAAACAGCTTCTCGTTTTACCTTTGATAAAGGCATACAAGAAGAAGCCTTGTATAATTTTGCTGTAGTTAGTTACGAACAGTCATTTTCTCCATTTAATGAATCAGTAGTTGCTTTTGAGCGTTTTTTAACCGAATTCCCCTCATCCAAACGCAAAGACAAAGTGTATGAATACCTAGCAAACAGCTATTTAACTACAAAAAATTATGGAGAGGCATATCGTTCTATTCAGAACCTGAAAACTGACAATAAAAAAATTAAAGAAGCTGAAGAGCGTATTTTATTCAATATGGGTATAGTGGCTGTTGCCAATAACAATTACCAACAAGCAACATCGCATTTTGAGAAAATATTGAAGGGTAAATCATACAATGCGGACTTTAAAACTCGTTCATTTTACTGGTATGGAGAAAGTTTGTTGAATACTGGATATTATACCCAAGCTGAAAAGAATTTTCAAACCTTTTTACAATCACCTAAAGCACAAAAACTAGCAGAATACGATATTGCTCATTATAGTATGGGGTACACCTACTATTTACTGAAGAACTACACAGATGCTGTAACATGGTTTAAACGATACATTGCATTAAAACCTGACAACAACCTCATGGTGTTGGATGCCAATAATCGTATTGGCGATTCTTATTACCAAAACAGACAATTTGCAGAGGCAAAACGTTATTATAATCAAGCCATAGCAACAGGGGCTCAATTACCTGGAGCTGATTATGCTACATTCCAAAAAGGATTTGTTGCTGGATTAGAACGAAATCATAATGAGAAAATATCAACCTTACGAAATTTAATTACTACGTATCCTCAATCAGAATGGGTAGATGACGCTTACATTGAAATTGGTAAAACCTACGTGGTATTAAAAGAAAACGATAAGGCTATTGAAACCTTTGCAGAAATTGAAAAGAAATTCTCCCGTAATCATCCGCTTATACGACAAGCACGCTTACAAATTGCGATGTTGCAATACAATGATGGAAAAACAGATGCAGCCTTAGAGTCGTACAAACAACTTGTACGTACCTATCCCTCAAGCGAAGAGGCTAGAATATCGTTGGAAGCTATTGAGAATATCTTGGTAGAAGATAATCGTGTAAGTGAATATACCGAGTTCGTTAATGCTTTGGGAAAAGGCTCTATCCAAATAGCCCCTTCGAGAGAAGACTCATTATTGTTTAGAGCGGCTCAGCGTGTCTATTCGCGCAACGAAATACCACAAGCAATTTCAAGTTTTGAGAAATATTTAGATACCTATCCCAAAGGGCGTTATAGTACTACTGCTCGCTATTTGTTAGCAAGTTGTTATTATACACAAAAACAGCCTGCAAAAGCCCTCCCTTTATATAAAGCACTGCTATCTGATAAAGAGAATCCAAATCAGGAAGAAACCTTAGCAAGGGCGGCAGAAATAAGCTATGATTTGGGGCAATATGCAGAATCAATGGAATATTTTAAACAACTCGAAGCGATTGGTTCGAGCGAAAATAAAATGGTAGCACGTATCGGACTGATGAGAGCATCGTATATTTTGAAACGCTATGATGAAACAATTACGTATGCCACTAATTTTATATCCTTGCATAGCAACAACCTTGAATTGCTTCGCGAAGCACAACACAAACGTATGTTGAGTTATTTAGAGCTAAATAAAGCACAAAATGCACTGCCAGATATGCAAATCTTAGCTAAAGATACACGAAATGCCTTTGGAGCAGAAGCTAAATACTTACTTGCTACACATTACTACCTAGCCAAACAATATGAATCAGCGGAAAAAGAAGTGTTTGATTTTATAGATAAGGGAACTCCGCATCACAAATGGTTAGCCAAAGCCTTTATATTGCTCGCCGACGTATATATGGAACAGGATAATTATTTTGAAGCAAAACAATACTTATTAAGTTTAAAAAGTAATTATCCCAAAGACGATGTAGAAATAGCATCAGAAATCAATACTCGTTTGGAAGAGATTGCTAAAATTGAGAATGAAAAAGTGAATAATTAATAAAGTTAGTAAGCCAGAATCGTGTGTAATCACAATCCTATAAACAAAATTGTATGAAAAGAATAATCTATATACTACCTTTGGTACTATTTTTAGCCAATACATCGTTGAGTTTTTCGCAATCAAACGTTTCACGAGATGTAACTTTAGAAAGAGAATACAACCCTACAGCAATAGATGCCAAAAAAATTAATACCGTTCCTAAAACAGAAGAATATACTATTGATAAAAAGGATATTACATATACCATTAGCTCTTCTCCGGCAACAGTTGACAAAAGTTTTAACCCTTTAGCAACCGATACGTATAAAGACACACAATTGGGAGAAATAAAAAACGGAGTATTTAGAGCGGGTATTGGTAGTCATTGGCAATTACTAGGAGATTTTTATTATCCTCTTTTACAAGGAGATACCTATTTACTTGACCTTAATGTATCACATCAATCTGCGTGGGGAAAATTAAAAATTGAGGATAATGAACCTACGCGAGCTATGTTTGCTACCACACGAGCAGGATTTACATTTGAAAATCAATTTCGTAATTCTCGTCTTGTTTCTGGTATTCATTTTTTGCATAAAGGGTTTGATTATTATGGAAAATCAAACATAGATACCTCTTTGTGGGTGGGAGATACCCAACGCGAAATAGTAAAAATTAAAGCCGACAGTTTGCTCGAATCAGGCATTGGAAGTTTTACAAAAGCGGGTACTAATTTTCGCCTATTTTCTACAAACCAACAATCTTCTTTTCAACACAATAGCAACCTTTCTTATCAGTATTTTGCATCACATATTGCAGTAGAAGAACATAATTTTTATGTTGGTACAAACCTTAGTGGGTCGCTAGAAACAGGAAGAATAGGCGTTTCGGTTGACGTGGATAATTATTTTTACAGGAAACCACTTGAGCTAAGTGCAAACTATGCTATTAAAGAGACTGATTTTGGCAATACGAGTGTCATTAAATTAACTCCCTACTACATTTTTGTTGGCAAAAACTGGGACATCAGCATGGGTGCAAGTTTATTTGCAATTATTGGAGCCACCCAACGTCCTGTAAGCGGTGCTGCAAACATTGTAGGTAAGGCTGCTTTAGTTCCCGATTTATTTTATCTATATGGTGGCATTGTAGGGGATATTAAACACAATTCGTATTCATCAATTTTAACAGAAAACAACTACGTGTCGCCCGACGTTAGTTTGCAAGACACCTATACACCCCTAAATATTTACACAGGATTAAAATTAAAAGTGATGGATGGGCTTTTATTTGATGGGTATTTGGGATATAAAATTATACGCGACCAGTATTTTTTCATCAACAGAACGGTTAATTACGTAGCTCCTATGCCTATAGGTACACCTGCAAGTGCATACGCAAACACATTTGATGTGGTAACAGAAAAAGATGCATCGCTTTTATCGGTTGATTTATCGCTTACTTTTGACAAAATAGATGGACTAGATGTATCGGTTAACAGTCGTTATAACAAATGGAATGTAAGTCAAAATGCTTTTGCGTGGCATAAACCAACATGGGAAATTGGACTACAAACCAGCTATCAAATTGATGCTAAATGGAAAGCAGGTATTGCCTATAACTATATGGGAGGTAGAAATGCCTTAGTTGATACAGAAGTGGTAGCCATGAACAATATACATGATGTAAATGCTACTGTTTCTTATAAAGTATTCGATTGGCTACACGTATTTGGATCTTTGCGAAATGCAATCAATGCAAATTACGATACTTATTACGGGTATAAAGCCTTTGGTATAAATGGAATGGTAGGTGCTTCGGTTACATTCTAAAGTACATAGTCCTTTTTTTTAAGGGAAAGAAGAAAACACTTCTTTCCCTTTTTTATATCAAAATATTATGTATTTTTGCATTTATCATAGTTAGAATTGCAATTTTTACCTATTTCTTACACAAGCAGTATGAATTTTTTGAATTTTGATAAAAATTTGCTAATTAATTTAGAAAAATCGCTCACCAAAGAGATGATTCGTACCAATCGTGCTGGAGCTTATTGTAGCTCTACCTTGGTAGATTGCAATACACGTAAATACCACGGACAATTAGTAGTACCACTTCCGCAAATTGATACTTATAATCATGTACTTTTATCCTCTATTGACGAAACAATTTGCAAACATGGTGCAGAATTTAATTTAAGCGTACATCAATATCCAAACAACCATATTTTTCCGAATGGACATAAATACATTCGTGAGTTTGACTGCAATTCCATCTCAAAAACAGTATTTCGGGTAGGCAGTGTAATAATTGCCAAAGAGCGTTGTATGGTATTTTACGAAAATAAAGTATTGATAAAATATACAATGCTTGAAACTCAATCGGCAACCACTTTACGATTAAAACCTCTCTTAGCTTTTCGTTCAGTACATGAACTGTGTAAAGAAAATTCGTTGATAAACAACAGTTACACAGAAATTGCCAATGGTATTAGTGTGCAACTATACCCTACTTACCCAACATTACATATACAACTTTCAAAAAGCAACACCTACGAACATACTCCGCATTGGAACAAAAATATCTATTATGCAAAAGAAGCAGAACGAGGTTTTGAATGTACAGAAGACTTATATGCTCCTGGCACATTTGAGGTAAGCCTAAAGCAAGGAGAATCTGTAATTGTAGCTGTGGGTACAGAATCAAGTGCTATAAAAACACTGAAAACATTGTGGGAAAAAGAAGTAAGTAAACGCAATCCTCGTACAGATTTATATAATTGTTTACGAAACTCTGCGGTGCAATTTTATACACGCACACAGGATAACTGGTATTTATTAGCTGGCTACCCATGGTTTGTAGTACGAGCTCGCGACCAATTTATATCCCTTCCTGGTTGCACTATCTGTATAGGAGAAACAGAAATGTTTGAAAAAATCATGCATTCATCCATACAGGCTATCAAACAATTCATGGAAAAGGGGACACTATCGGACAACATTCAAGAATTGGATTCACCAGATAGTCTTTTATGGTGTATTTGGTGTTTACAACAATATGGAGTATATGTATCCGAAGAGGAGATGATAGCAAAATACGGCGATTTCATCGTTGATGTAGTAGAGTTTATTCGAAGACAAAAACATCCCAATCTATTTGTGCATTCAAAAGGATTATTACATATTAGCGGAAAAGAAGCTCCTGCCACATGGATGAATGCAGAAGAAAACAATCAGCCTATTACTCCCCGAACAGGCTTTGTCGTAGAAATTAATGCTTTATGGTACAATGCTTTAAAATGTTCAGAAACAATACATGAAATTAACGGAAACAGCAAGCAATCGCATATTCTACATTACCAAGCTGAATTGGCAGGAAATGAATTTATACAAACGTTTTGGAACGGCATGTATTTGTATGATTATGTTGATGGAATAGAAAGAAATATGGAAGTGAGACCGAATATGATTTTTGCCACCTCGCTACCCTATTCTCCTCTTACCAAACAGCAACAGAAGTCGATTTTAGATATTTGCACCAAAGAATTGCTCACACCTAAGGGGCTACGGTCGTTAAGCCCTAAAAGTGGCTCTTATCGACCAAATTATGTAGGAGGAATGCTCGAACGTAATCGTAATTACCACAACGGACCCGTTTGGACATGGACATTAGGGGCATACACAGAAACATATCTAAAAATACATAAAAAAAGCGGAGTGTCTTTTATTGAGCGAATCGTTGTTGGACTAGAGGCAGAAATGAAGAAATTATGTATTGGCACCTTATCGGAACTATACGATGGTAATCCACCATATTAAGGACATGGAGGGATGTCGTTTGCTATGAATGTAGCAGAAATTTTAAGGGTATTGCGGTTATTGCAAAACATTCAACAAGACGAATAAACTATACGAATATGAAAGCATTGATGTTTGGCTGGGAATTTCCTCCACAAATTTTGGGAGGGTTAGGTACAGCGAGCTATGGCTTAACAAAAGGCATGGCTCAACAAACAGATATGGAAATAACGTTCGTATTACCAAAGCCCAATGGCGACGAAGACCAAAGTTTTTTACGCCTTGTTGGAGCCAATCATGTACCAGTAGTGTACAAAGAAACATCGAATGAGTATATTGAGCAGATAATTGGAAAACTAACCCGTTTAGATGATTATTTGCATTATAGAAACAATATTCGGTATGATTTTTCGCGTATTTCAACCAACGAATTGGGCTGTATCTACTTTTCTGGGCGTTATCCAGATAATTTGGTAGAAGAAATTAGCAACTACGAAGCAGTAGCTAGCGTACTTGCCCATAGCCTCGACTTTGACATAATTCATTCGCACGATTGGCTTACGTATCCAGCAGGTAAATTTGCCAAACAGATTAGCGGAAAGCCCTTAGTAGTACATGTACATGCTACTGATTTTGATAGAAGTCGTGGCAATGTAAACCCAACGGTATATGCCATAGAAAAAGCTGGAATGGATGCTGCGGATCATATTATCACCGTAAGCAACTTAACCCGACAAACAGTAATTGATAAATACCATCAACCACCACACAAAGTAACAACGGTGCATAATGCCGTAGAACCGCTCGAACATGCCGAAACTGTCATAAAGGCACAACGTTCAGAGAAATTAGTTACATTTTTGGGGCGAATCACCATGCAAAAAGGACCAGAATATTTTGTAGAAGCGGCACATAGGGTATTGGAAAAAACCAATAATGTGCGTTTCGTAATGGCAGGCAGTGGCGACATGATGCATGCAATGATTGATTTAGTAGCCAAACGCAATATTGCCGACCGGTTCCATTTTACAGGATTTTTGAAAGGGAAACAAGTTCATCAATTATTAGCTGACAGCGATGTATATATTATGCCATCTGTGTCGGAGCCTTTTGGCATTTCGCCATTAGAAGCCATGCAAGTTGGAACACCAAGTATAATTTCGAAACAATCGGGCTGTGCCGAAATTTTAGCACATGCTATTAAAACAGACTATTGGGATATAGATGCCATGGCAGATGCTATTTATGCCATCGTACACTATCCTGCTATGTATAAGAGCCTACGAAACGAGGGAAAAGCAGAAGTAGACTCCATAACGTGGGAAAAAGCTGGACTGAAAGTTCGAAAAATTTACGATATGGTTTTACATCAATAAAAAAGACTGAATATGAAAAATATCTGTTTCTATTTTCAACTACATCTACCCTATGCACTTAAACGCTATCGTTTTTTTGAAATAGGTAACGACCATTATTATTATGATGATTTTCAAACAGAAGAAACTATTCGTTTGCTCGTAGAAAAATCGTATCTTCCCGCTAACAAAACTATTCTTGATATCATCCATCATTCTAACAAAACCTTTAAATGTGCTTTCTCTATTTCAGGATGTACCCTCGAGCAACTAGAACAATACGCTCCTGAAGTAATTGACAGCTTTCGTGAGCTAGCCGCAACAGGATGTGTTGAGTTTTTAGTAGAGCCTTACGCTCATTCGTTAGCATCTGTGTTTAATGAATTGGAGTTTGAACGACAAGTGCAACTCCACGCCAAAAAGATTGAAGATTTATTTGGCTATCGCCCAACAACACTGCGTAATGCAGAGCTTATTTATTCGGATGAAATCGGAGAAAAAGCATATCAAATGGGATACCAATCGATAGTGGTAGAAGGAGGAAGAGACATACTAGGTTGGAAAAGTGCTCACTATTTGTACCACCATCCGCACAAAAAGAACCTAAAAATATTGATGCGAGATTATAAGCTAAGCGATGATATCACTTTTCGATTTTCCGACAAAAGTTGGACAGACTACCCTCTAACGGCAGATAAATACATACAATGGATAGCAAACGCTCCTGCCGAAGAAGAGTTAATTAATATCTGGCTAGGATACGAAACCTTTGGTCTAAAACAGGATGCTTCTTCTGGCATTTTGGATTTTTTAAAAGCTATACCATATCAAGCAATAGTTCACGGTATTGAGTTTATTACCCCAACAGAAGCAACACAAAAACTTGAGTCCAAAGATTCATTATCGGCTCCTTATACCAGTGCATGGGGAAGTGAAGAAAAGGACCTAAGTAGTTGGACGGGAAACGATTTGCAACAAGAAGCCCTTCAGAAATTATATGCCGTTACCGAACGTGTTCATTTGTGCAAACACAAAACATTGAAAAGAGATTGGCTTATGATTCAATCATCCGATTATTTTAGGTATATGAGCCACAGAAATGCCTATAATTCACCCTATGATTCGGCTTATGATGCTTTTGTTAACTATATGAACATCCTGTCTGATTTTCTTTTGCGAGTAGATGCCGAGTACCCTAGCTCTATTGAAAACGAAGAATTAAATGCACTACTCAAAACAATAACAGAGCAAGAAAAAGAAATTAGTAATTTGACCAAACAATTATACACAAAAAATAAAAAATAATGCCTAACTTCGCAAAAAAATGATGAACTATGTTTTCTCCAGAAGATGAATTACAATTAGCAAACAAAGGCATAGCAAAAGAAAAGCTGGAAACTCAATTGCTCAATTTTGAAAAAGGTTTTCCATATGCCCACTTACAACAAGCGGCTACGCCTGGAAATGGAATTGTTGTGTTAAACAACGAACAAATTTCAGACTATATTCATTATTACGAAAAACAACTAGCTACAATCAAAGCTCTTAAATTTGTACCCGCTTCTGGTGCTGCATCTCGTATGTTCAAAAGATTATCTGAATTTTTAGAGGCACATGTGCACAATGCCCATTATTTACGTACGTATTACCCTGATGTAGCCGCCTTTATGCATCATTTATCTAAATTTGCCTTTTACGAAGAGCTAAAAACCTGTATTGAAAAAGATGGAGAAACCATCGAAGATCTCTTACAAAAAGAACAATACAACAAAATTATTTTGTATTTGCTTACCCCTCTCGGACTTAACTATGGCAATTTGCCCAAAGCCCTACTATCGTTTCATCGGTATGCCGAAAACACCCGCACAGCATTCGAAGAACATTTAGTAGAAGGAGTGGCGTATGCAAAAAATGTACAGAATGAAGTTGCTGTGCATTTTACCATTTCGCCCGAACACAAATCAGCTTTTATCGAAAAAATGAACCACGTATTACCCATATACGAGGATGCATTTAGTGTAACATTCAAACTATCTTTTTCTGAGCAAAAACCATCAACAGATACCATAGCAGTAAACGAGAACAACGAAATTATTCGGAATGAAGATGGTAGTATGCTTTTTAGACCAGGAGGACACGGAGCGTTGATTGAAAACTTAAACGATTGTGATGCAGATATTATTTTCATAAAAAATATTGACAATGTAGTAGTTGACACCTTAAAACAATCGACCTACACCTATAAAAAAGCCTTAGCAGGCTTACTTCTGAGCATACAAGCAGCAACTTTCGATCTATTAAAAAAACTCGATGGCAACGTAGATGATGCCACACTTAAGATAATAGAAGATTTTGCCAAAAACACCCTATATATTCACGTACCTAGTCGATATGCAGTAGCACCGAAAGAGGAAAAAATTGCTTTTTGGAAAAAATCCCTAAACAGACCGATACGTGTGTGTGGTATGGTAAAAAATGAGGGAGAACCTGGTGGTGGTCCATTTTGGGTGCTAAACGAACAGAATGAAGAAAGTTTACAGGTAGTAGAATCATCGCAAATTGACTACAAAAACAAGCTACAAGAACGCATTGCAGTAAAAGCAAGCCATTTTAACCCTGTTGATATTGTCTGTGCCACAAAAAATATGCATGGAGAAAAATTTTATTTACCCGATTTTGTTGACCCCAAAACTGGATTTATTTCCTCCAAATCGAAAGACGGAAAAACCTTAAAAGCACAAGAATTGCCAGGATTATGGAACGGAGCAATGGCAAACTGGATAAGCATATTTGTACAAGTACCTATCAGCACATTTAATCCAGTAAAAACGGTAAATGACCTGCTTAGAAAAGAACACCAAGCCTAAAAATAGACAAAGTCCCGCAAAGGGACTTTTTTATGTAGAATTTAACGGCAATTTTACCACAATTAATTGCAAAATACTTACCTTTGTGGCTTAATTACGAAATTTTATCATTTACAGCAGATGGAAGCAATCAAAAGAAAAAAAATTGTAGAAGCCCTAAAATCCTCATCATTTGGTGAGAAAGTGAATATTAAAGGTTGGGTAAGAACGAAAAGAGGAAATAAAACTGTAAATTTTATCGCCATTAATGACGGTAGCACTATCAATAATATACAAGTGGTAGTGGATATGGAAAAGTTTGGAGAAGAAATTCTAAAACCCATTACAACAGGTGCTTGTGTAAGTATTAATGGTATATTAACCGAATCGTTGGGCAAGGGACAATCCGTTGAAATACAAGCTACTGAAATAGAACTTTACGGAGCGGCTGACCCCGACACATATCCTTTGCAAAAGAAAGGACATACCTTGGAGTTTTTGCGCGAAATAGCTCATTTACGTCCACGTACCAATACGTTTGGAGCCATTTTTAGAGTGCGCCACCAAATGGCAATGGCTATCCACAACTTTTTTCACAACAAAGGATTTGTATACGTACATACTCCCATCATTACTGGGTCTGACTGCGAGGGTGCAGGACAAATGTTTCAGGTTACTACCCTCAACTTATACAACCTTAAAAAGAACGAACAAGGACAAATTGACTATACTGACGATTTTTTTGGCAAACAAGCCAGTTTAACCGTATCGGGTCAGCTCGAAGGCGAACTTGCTGCCATGGCATTGGGCGAAATTTACACGTTTGGACCTACTTTTAGGGCTGAAAATTCCAATACGCCTCGTCACCTATCTGAGTTTTGGATGATAGAGCCTGAAATGGCGTTTTACGAAATTGCCGACAATATGCAATTAGCCGAAGATTTTGTAAAACATTGCATACAATGGGCTTTGGATAATTGCCAAGACGATATCCAATTTTTATCAGAAATGTACGATAAAGAACTGGTAGAACGTTTGAAATTTGTGGTAGATAATGAGTTTATCCGATTGACCTACACCGAAGGCATAGAAATATTAGAAGATGCCGTTAAAAACGGTAAAAAATTCGAGTTTCCTGTGGGCTGGGGAACCGATTTGCAATCAGAACACGAACGCTACTTGGTAGAAACGCACTTTAAAAAACCCGTTATATTGACCGACTATCCAAAAGAAATTAAGTCGTTTTATATGAAACAAAATGCCGATGGCAAAACGGTGCGAGCTATGGATGTGTTGTTCCCAAAAATTGGCGAAATCATCGGAGGTTCTCAGCGTGAAGAGAACTACGAAAAGCTACGCCAACGTGCAGCAGAAATGGGTGTGCCCGAAAAAGATATTTGGTGGTATTTGGATACTCGCCGCTTTGGTACAGCTCCCCACTCTGGCTTTGGATTAGGATTTGAACGATTGCTCCTTTTCGTTACTGGTATGGCAAATATACGCGATGTAATACCATTTCCACGCACTCCTAATAATGCTGAGTTTTGATATATATTTATATACAGAAAAAAGTAAGCCTCCAGTTGATGGGGGCTTTTTTTTGGTATTTTTCTGAAAAAAATCTACCAACCTCTACTGATTTAAAATATTGATAGTATATTGAAGGTCGAATGAAAGAAATCGGATCTGATGGAGTGTTTGGCTACCATGATTGAGGTTAGTATAGTTTTGCGATACAAACCACGAGTAGGAAGAGGGAAATTAGCCTTTGTTAATTATTTAATTTCATCCAGTAAAAGGTCGGATTTACCTGTTTTATCAACGGAAAGGGAGAATTCATACGCCCAATCAGTATCAGGAACAATTACGTTAAAGCCCATTATTACTGTTTTCAATTCTTTATCATAATTATCAATCCAAGCAGAATATAGAATTGATTTCTTTAAAAAATCATCATCTCCTATTTGAATTAAGGCTTCTTTTACAACGGTAGTATCAAATTTTAGTTGGTCTTCAACAAAAATTCTAAAACTTAATGAGTTATCTCGCCAGCAATTTTTTTTAATTCGAGTACTATCTAGTTCTATAATCTGAGATACTTGTTGATCCATTCTGGATGCCATCTTAATTATGACTCTTATATTATCTTCAGAATCCAAAACTGTATCAATTATTTTTTCTTGATATTCCTTTGGTTAATAAACAATTACAGTATCTATGATTAGAGTCAAATTATTTTTTTCAGGCGAAGAGTTCCGCTTTCCATTACATGCAACAGAAAGAACGAAAAGGATAATTGTAATAAAGAAAATTAGAAGTTTCATCTTTAATTATTTGTGAATCGTATTCCCTATCGCTATTGCAGTTCTGTGACCTGTGCCTGTAATTGTCTTTATAATCATTTTTGTACTCTTTTTGTATTAGCACGGGACACAGCCCCCCGCTAGTGGCGCTACTAACTGCAGTCTCTCTAAAAACCTACGTTTAGTGTAATTTTTCCTCAAATGTAATAGGTTTTAATGAACTTTCAAAATATAATGGGTGTTTATGGCTACCATAGCTGGGATTAGCGTATTATTGTCGTTACAAACGAGGAGTAAGAAGAGATTTTTTGCTAAATATTTTCTCTATAAAAAAGATTTTCGGTTGGATAATCAAAAATCTTTGTACATTTGCATAGAAAAAATAAAAAATGATTGACTCGAACTATTCTAATTCAGCTTTATTAACTATATCGAAATTATGTAAAACAGTTGGTATATTGTGTCTAATAATCTCAATTATTGGCATAATAATAGGATTCTATTTGGTTGCTGATAATGAAACTTCTGGATTCTACATCGTTATATTCTCTTTAATTTTTGGAATTATATATCCTTTAATTTCATTTGCTAGTGCTGAGATAATAAAACTATTTATACAAATAGAAAAAAATACGAGAACACCAGAACTAAAAAATAATGAAAAAAATCTAAATACTAAAAAATATTCTTCTGAAGAATCTGAGACTAGCTCTATATCCAAAGAGCAAAATTTGAAGTCAATCAATGAATATTATGCAAACAAAAGAAAAAGTTAATAGTTTAAAAACAACCTAAAAAAAACACTTTAAAAACACATATTACGTATGAAAACAGGTTATTTATTCCTTGGATTATTTATGTTTGCAAATATAACTTTTGGTCAAGGCAAAAACTTTATTGACCAACCATATTTAGAAACCACTGCTATAGTTGATACCCTAATAAAACCAGACATCATATATCTTGACATACTCATCAGAGAAAAAGACGAGAAGAATAAAATCTCTGTTGAAGAATTAGAAGAAAGAATGGCGGAAAAATTAAATTCGATAGGCATAAATTTACAAACACAGCTTAGCCTTTCTGATTTGTCTAGTAATTTTAAAAAATATTTTCTGAAACAAAAAGATATTGTAAAAACCAAAGCATATTCTCTAAAAGTATTTGATGCTTCAACAGCAGGACAAGTGATTGTTGCACTTGAAGAAATTGGGATTTCAAATGTATCCCTTGATAAAACTGAATATTCAAAAATTGAGGAACGGAACCTTGAACTTAAATCAAAAGCTGTTTTTAAAGCCAAACGACAAGCAGAATACTTGCTTGCTCCATTAAACCAAAAGATTACCAAAGCATTATTTGTGACAGATAAATACTATCAAAGGAATAATTATAATGACGATTTGAAAGAGATTGTTGTTAGAGGATATGGAAGTTCTAAGCGTAAACTAGAAGCTTCTCCAATAGAAATTGAGTTTAAGCCAATAAAAGTAGAAGCGGAAGTAACAATACGATTTGGTATTGAGTAAAGGTTTCTAAATAAGAATACCTTGCACCGCTAGTGCAGGTCTGTGACCTGTGCTACTCAAAAAAAAGTTTCTTCAATTATTTTGGTATTGGCACGTTTCCCAGAACCGCACTAGCGCAGGCACAAGTTATGAAACTTGCGCCAAAAAAGGCTTTTGGCTGCCATAGCTGGGATTAGCGTATTATTGTCGTTACAAACGAGGAGTAGGAAGATTAATTGAATTCCAGGCAATAGAGTTGAAAGAAAACAAATATGCAACTTTATGAACTTTATGAACTTGTAAACTATTTACAACGAGCCAAAAACAACTCCTGCAATAGTTGATAATATAACCACAATAGCCACATACACAATAGTTTTTTGCGTGCCCATTACACCTCTAATTACCAACATATTGGGCAACGACAACGATGGACCTGCGAGCAACAATGCCAAGGCAGGACCTTTGCCCATACCCGAAGCTAAAAGCCCTTGTACGATGGGAACTTCGGTAAGGGTCGCAAAATACATAAACGCTCCCACAATAGAGGCTAGAAAGTTTGATAAAATGGAATTACCACCTACTGCCCACGCTACCCATTCGTTGGGAATAATGCCTGGAATGGATACATCATCGTGTGTAGAGCCTAACAAAAATCCTGCTATCACTACCCCAATTGCCAATAAGGGCATAATCTGCTTGGTAAAACCCCAACTAGATAAAATCCACTCCTTGTTGTCTGTGTCTTCCGATTTATCGAGCAAAGCAATAGAACTTACTGCTACTATTGCTACCACCATTACCACCAAGGGATTGCCAATAAAAAAAGCAGCCAATACAGTAACTACAGCTCCTAACAGCACTTGCCACGATGAGAGTTTTAAAATACGTATCATTGAATAAACAAGCACCAAACCAAAAACTCCCGTTATATACCATTTATAATGCCATAGATAAAACCAAAAACTCGTTGTATCGCCTTCGGCTGGTCGCCCCCAATTGGCAAATACCAAGATAAATACCAAGGTGAAGAAATGCAGCGATGTTTGCCATAAAGGTCTTTTTTCGGGTACGTCAGGAAACGATAATTGCTCTTGTGCTTTCACTTTTTCTTCTTTGCGGTAGATACATGCCATTATCAATCCGATAACCACACTAAACACTACTGCTCCAATAACACGTGCAACGCCCATTTCGAAACCCAAAATACGTGCCGTAAGAATAATGGCTAAGATATTGATTGCAGGACCTGAATACAAAAATGCTACTGCTGGACCTAAGCCTGCTCCTCGCTTATGAATACTAGAAAATAAGGGTAATATAGTACACGAGCAAACGGCTAGAATTGTGCCCGATACCGCCGCAACGGTATACGCTACCCAACGTTTGGCTTTGGCTCCAAAATACTTTATTACCGAACCTTGGCTTACAAATACCGCAATAACACCCGCAATAAGAAACGCTGGCAACAAACACAAAATAACATGCTCGCGTGCGTACCATCGCGACAAATCGAGCGTAGCATCAATAGCCGTAGCAAAAACAACACTTTCGAGCGGTAAAAAATAAATGCCTAAAAATACTACGACAATGGCAGCTAGTATTTTCAATTCCGTTTTGAGTTCCATAACTTAATAATTATTTCGTAAAAGCACGAAATGAATAGGTAAAAAATTTTATTTTAGAAAAATAAAATAAAAGCAAAATAAAGTCCAACGGCGATAAAAAGAACACCAACTACACGTCTAAACCATTTTTCGAATACTTTTATTTTGTTGTAAAACAAGCTTACGCTGGATATACTAAAAGCAAATATCCAGGCAAAAATAACCACAGGCAAACCAGTAGCTATAGCAAACACAAAAGGCAAGGCATACCCTGCTGATACTGAAACAGACAACGGAATAAGTGCCCCAAAAAATAACACACCACTATACGGACAAAAAGCCAGAGAAAATACAATTCCCATCAAAAAGGAACTCCATGCAGAACCTGACGATGCTTTTTCTTCCATTTTTAATGTCATTCGACTAAATCCCGGTAGCGATATTTTAATAAAATCGAGCATAAAAACACCCATTACCAATAGAAAAGGAACAAGTAAATACATGCCATACAAACTAACAAAACGCTGAACTTTAAAAAGGCTTACACCCTGCTGAAACAACACTATCAGCATAATACCCAACACAGTATAAGACACAGCCCTACCCAATGTATATACAAGTCCATTGATAAATACCTTGCGTTTTTGCTGCATGTCTTTGCTTATAAACCCGATAGCCGTGATATTAGTAGCCAAAGGGCAAGGGCTGATGGCAGTCATCAACCCTAGCACAAAGGCTGTTAAAATCGGAATTTCAGATTGTGAAACAATGGTTTGTAAAAACTCCACTACTTAATGGCTTTATTAATTACTTCTACTAATTTGGTTTCAAGTTCAGTTTTATCACCACTGCGTACACAACCACGCACTACTTCTGATACGTCAATTACTTGTTGTTTTTTCTTTTTCTTTTTGCCTACAATAACGATGGTTTGAGCTTTGGCTTGGTGTTTTTCTACCAAGGCTTTGTTTGCCTCATCAGCAATACGAACTTGCTTAAATACTACATTTCCTTTGGGATAGTTTTTCTCTACCACAGCTTTTATGTCGGCTTCTAAGTTATTACAAGCACGAGCTTTGCAACAAGGCATATCGGCTTTAAAATAAAGAACTTCGGCTTTTTGAGCTACAACTACTGTAACTGACATCAGTGCCAATAAGGCTAAAATAAGTGTTTTTTTCATACTTTTATTGATTTAAATACTTGGTAACTTCTTGGTTTATTATTGTTTTTAATTGTTCTGGATTACTAGTGGCGAGAGCAAAAGCTTGGTCGGTAATATCGCTATAAGCATCTGCTGTAGCAATGATTAACGAGCTAAATGCTACTTCGTATTTTTCGGCTAAAGCATCATTTTTTTTGACAGAGAAATCTACTTCTACAAAACGTACATCTTCGTTGTTGGCAAAATACGTATCGACAGCCGATTGGGCTACTTGCTGAATGGAAACGCAAGTAGGACAACGTTGCTTACCATGAAAATAATATACAGTTACTTTGGCTACATCGTTTTTTTGGGCTACTTGCTCTGTAGATTCGGTTTTGGTACACGAAACAAACAAGAGAAAAACAACAAAAAGGATACTCATTTTCTGTTTCATAGCTAGGTGCGTTTAGTTGGTTGACAAAATTGTTTGTAATTGCATCTTCGAGGGCAAAACTCCTTTCAGCACGACTTTACCGTTAATCACTAAAGCAGGAGTGGCAATAATATTGTATTGCATAATTTCCATAATATCTTCTACCTTGGTAATGGTGGCATCAAGTTGCATTTCTTGCACTGTTTCTTGCACTAATTTTTCTAAACTTTTACATTTCGGACACCCTGGTCCAAGTACTTTAATTTCCATACTCATTATCTTAAATTAGTCGTTATTGATTGAATAAAAATCCATCACCATCTGTTTGGCTTCTTCCCAGTTTTCTTTGTTAATGCAATACTTAATATACGGCGGGTTGATTTCCCCTTGTATAAAACCTGCTTTTTTCAATTCTTTAAGGTGTTCGGACAAGGTAGAGCGTGCAATGGGTAAATTCTCTATCATATCGCCACTATAGCAACATTTTGAGGCATTCTTAACTAAGTACTCCATAATAAATACACGTACAGGATGACCTAATGCCTTGTTGTAACGAGCTAATTTTTCTTGTTCTTCTGTAAAGTTTTTCTTTGCCATAATTCGTATTTCGTAAAAAGACGAAACAAAGATAAATAAGTTTACGGTACAAGGCACAAAAAAACTGCTAAATTAATTTTATTTAGCAGTTTTAACGTTTGAATAGGGAAGATAAACGATTACATATTTTTAATTTCAGCCACTAATTTTTGTAACGAATCTTTGGCATTGCCATAATACATGCGTGTTTTTTCGTTGTAGAACAAGTGATTTTCTATTCCAGCATATCCTTTGCCGGCTCCACGTTTTAGAACGATAACATTTTTTGCAAAATGAGCACCAATAATTGGCATACCAAAAATTGGAGATGAGGGATCTTCGCTCGCTGCGGGATTTACCACATCGTTGGCTCCAATTACTACCGCCACATCTACATTGGGCATATCTGGATTAATATCATCCATCTCCACCAATTTGTCGTATGGTACATCAGCTTCAGCCAATAATACATTCATGTGACCCGGCATACGACCAGCCACAGGGTGAATAGCATAACGTACATCTACGCCTTTTGATTCGAGTAATTGATCAAGCTCGTGCACAATATGTTGTGCTTGTGCTACTGCCAATCCATAACCTGGAATTATTACTACTTTTTGTGAGTAATTTAGCAAAATAGATGCATCTGAAGCAGATATTTCTTTCATCTCGCCTACTTCTTTATCTACGCCGACACCACCGCCACCAAAGTTTCCGATTATTACTTTTATCAAAGAGCGATTCATTGCTTTACACATCAATAAGGTAAGAATCATACCAGCTGCACCCACAAAAATACCCCCTAATATCATAGCTTGATTTTGGTAAATAAAACCCGCCATGGTAGCAGCTATCCCTGTTAAAGCGTTTAATAATGATATTACAACAGGCATATCTGCTCCTCCAATTGGCATAACAAACAAAACGCCATACACCAATGCGATTGCAAACAATACCCATATTGCCCACATCATGTCGGATGGTGGCTGTGTAGAAATAACCAATAACACTGACACCACTACAACGGCTACCAACATTAATAAATTTATATAAGTGAGAGCAGATAAACGAAGGTCTTTTACCTTTCCATCTAATTTGCCATAAGCAATAATACTTCCGCTAAACGCAACAGCACCAATAACTAAGCCCAAAACTGTAACAGCAATAGAACCATAATTTCCCGCAACGGCATTTGGATATTCGAGCAAGCCTACCAATGCAGAGGCTGCTCCACCTGTGGCGTTAAACAAAGAAACAAGCTGTGGCATCGCCGTCATCTTAACACGATGAGACATAATCCAACCTACAACTGCTCCAACAAGTATTGCTAAAACAATCACCAATAAATTGGTCAATTTTATGGTTTCGCCATCTGCATTCTTATGCAACAATGCCGTTGTAATCATTGCCAATAGCATACCTGCTGCAGCCCATAAGTTTCCATTTCTGGCAGTTTCTGGGTGCGACAATTTTTTCAATCCAAACACAAATAACAAAGCAGATACCAGATAGCTCAGTTCTAATAAAATGTCTCCCGTAGCCAATGCTGAGGGGATAGTTTGCAATATAGTAGATTCCATAATTAATTCGTTTTAGTAGGTTTTTTCTTTTTAAACATTTCGAGCATTCTATCAGTTACTGCAAAGCCTCCTACCACATTAAGTGTGCCAAAAAACAAGGCCAAAACACCGAGTATCAACTCTACTGAGAAACGCGACAAATCAGCGTGTCCAACAAGGATAATACCGCCAATAATAATCACTCCAGATATTGCATTAGCTCCCGACATCAACGGGGTGTGCAATACAGCAGGCACATTCGAAATAACCTCAATGCCCAAAAAAACCGACAAAGCAATGATAAAGATTGCTTCTTTATAGTCAAAAAATAAAGATAATAGTTGTTCCATAACAGTGTTTATTTTATAGTTCCAATTACAGCTTTTACTCTTTCGTTTACAATCTCTCCTTGATGGGTAACGCAAGTTCCTTTCACAATATCATCGTCAAAGTTTACATGCAATTGTCCTTCTTTGGTAATAAGTAAAGCCAAAAAATTCATGATATTCTTTCCTAACATACGACTTGCATCCAATGGCATTTTAGCTGGATAATTTGATTGACCTACTATGATTACTCCGTTGTGATTAATAGTTTCGTTGTTTTTTGTCAACTCACAATTGCCACCTGTAGAAGCTGCCAAATCGATAATTACCGAGCCGGGCTTCATTCTTTCTACTGCCTCTGTTGGTAATAATAACGGGGCTTTTCTGCCTGGTATTTGCGCTGTACAAATTACAATATTTGCTTTAGCTGCATGGTCGTTAATTGCTTGTTGTTGTTTTTGCTTGTATTCTTCGGTTTGTTCTACGGCATAGCCTCCTGCAGCTTTATCTTCTACCGCACCTTCTACTTCAACAAAACGTGCTCCCAAACTTTTCACTTCTTCACGTACAGCTGTTCGCACATCAAATGCTTCAACTTGAGCACCTAACTTTCGTGCAGTGGCAATGGCTTGTAAACCAGCTACTCCAGCACCTAATATCAATACGTTGGCAGGTCGAATAGTGCCTGCTGCTGTCATAAACATAGGGAAAAATGTGGGCGAAATTAAAGCAGCGTCAAGTACAGCCTTGTAGCCAGTTACCGTAGCCTGAGACGACAATATGTCCATGGCTTGTGCCCGCGTAGAGCGAGGTATTGAGTCTAAACTAAAGGTGGTAATTTGTTTTTCTTGAAATGTTTTTACTAGTGCCGTTTCCCATAATGGATTGAATGCACTTATCCATACTTGGCTTGGTTGAATTTTTTTTACGTCCTCAGCTAGCGGTACTTGTATTTGCAATAATATTGATGATTTTTCAAATACCGTTTTCCTATCTACTATTTTTGCCCCAGCTGATATGTAATCATTATCAGAAACAAAAGCCAGATTGCCTGCTCCACTTTCAACTAATACTTCTACGTGTTGGTTTACCAACTGTTGAACATTATCGGGAAGTAAAGCTACCCTGGTTTCATCTCCATGTTCTTTTAAAAGACCCAGAATCATAATTTACTTTTTTTGCGTTAATGAATTTATTTTTTCTACTCAGAATATGCCGACAAAAATAAGTATCTTATTTTGCTATCACTATTATAATTTTCACAAGAAACGCTAAACAGATGTTAATATATGCGAATTTATAACTAAATGTAGGGGTATTGATTGTTTATTGTAAGACGAAAGAGTATTTTTTGTTGCATTTATGTAATAAAAAAGAACAGCCCCGTTCTGAGACTGTTCTTGTATA
>JAAYPI010000126.1 GCA_012519885.1 Bacteroidales bacterium | reverse complement strand
TTATTATCAATTTTTCTTGTAGCTCTTTATATACTTGCAATTCCAACACAAGTAATCGCATTTTTATTAAAATTTGGTGTGGTATACCTAGTGTTTTTATTTGTTGAGACTTGGATATTCTTAGATTACCAAAAAGCACAAAAAGGAAAATGAATCAGTATTTCAAATACATATTGCTATGTTTTACTCTCTTGTTTGTTGTTAGCTACACGCAAGCAGCGAATAACCATAAAGAAGATGAGAGACCCTTTGATGCCAATACATTTATTTTTGGACATATAGCAGATGCTTACGACTTTCATATTACGTCAGTAGGACATAAGCATATTTCTGTACCTTTATTAGTAATTGTAAAAGGGAAAGAAAATGGGTGGTGTGTTTTTCCTTCCTACAGAATAACACATGGAGATACCTACAAGGGTTATTATATCCAAAAAGAAGGAAGTTATAAAGGGAAAATTGTAGAGACACTATCCAACGGAGAAATACATAGACCTTTTGATTTATCCATAACCAAGAATGTATTTTCTATTTTGCTTTCTATCTTTATATTAATTGCTCTATTTGTTCCTGCAGCCAATGCATACAAAAAAAATCCATTGGGTGTTCCTACTAAAAAAAATCATTTATTAGAAATCGTCATTCTATCAATCCAAAATGACGTAGTGAAACCCTCAGTAGGAAAAGATTACGCAAAATATTCACCCTACTTGCTTACAGTTTTTTTCTTTATTCTTATAACCAATTTAATGGGCCTTATTCCATTTTTTCCTTTTGGGGCGAATGTAACTGGCAATATTGCCGTTACCATGGTATTGGCTATTTTCACCTATCTTATTACTAATATTTTTGGATCTCGCGAATATTGGAAAGAAATTTTTTGGCCAGATGTGCCTGTTATGCTGAAATTTCCTTTACCTTTAATGCCTTTAATAGAGTTAATATCTACATTTACAAAGCCATTTGCTTTACTTGTGCGTTTGTTTGCTAACATATTTGCAGGTCATATGATTATTTTGGTATTAATGGCTTTAATTTTTATTTTCGGTAGCATCAATCCAGGCATTGGATATGGAGTTTCTATTATTTCAATCGGATTCTCCATATTTATGTTTATGCTCGAATTACTGGTGGCTTTTATACAAGCGTATGTATTTACTACTTTGTCAGCTATTTTTATAGGTTTATCTCGAGTAGAACCTCATCATCATCCTAAAAAAGAAATAAATTAAAATAAATCATTCACTTAAAACAAAAAAACTATGTTATTATCAATTATTCTTCAAGCAGTAGCATCAGCCTCTTTGGCAAAATTAGGAGCAAGTTTAGGTGCAGCATTAGCTGTAGTTGGAGCTGGTTTAGGTATCGGTAAAATTGGTAGCTCGGCAATGGAAGCCATTGCTCGTCAACCAGAAGCTGCTAGTGATATTCGTTCAAGTATGATTGTGTCAGCAGCTCTTATTGAAGGGGCTACTTTATTTGCAATTATCGTATGTGCTTTGGCTATTCTTATTTAAGTAAATTGCCACTATAAATACCTTTAAATTTAATAAATAGTCTTATGGATTTATTTCTTCCGGAATCAGGATTGGTAATTTGGATGACCATAGCCTTTGGTATCGTCTTTTTTATTTTGTCAAAATTTGGGTTCCCTATTATTTTGAAATCTATTAATGAACGAGAAAAGTACATTATCAAATCGCTTGATGCGGCTAATGAGGCTCAACAAAAACTCCTAGAAATAGAAGACAAAGGGAAAGAAATTATTGCCAATGCTGAACAACAACAACTCTTGATAGTTAAAGAATCTCAAGAGTTAAAAAAGAAATTAGTTGAAGAGGCTAAAATGCAAGCACAAAAGGAAGCTGATAACATTATAGCAAATGCTCGCATTCAAATTGAAAAAGAAAAAGAAACAGCTTTATCTGATATACGTAATGAAGTACTTCAGGTATCCTTGTCTATTGCAGAAAAGGTACTTGAAAAAGAACTCGAAAATAAAAAAGCTCATACCCAGTATGTAGAAAAGTTATTAGATAATATGTCAATGTCTCAATCATAGAATTATACATGAACGAAGGTAAAATATCAGTTAGATATGCTAGAGCAATCCTTAATTTAGCTAAAAATAAAGGCATTGAGGATGCTGTGTACAAAGAAATGTTTGTACTTTCGGACAACTTAACTCATTACGCAAAAGATTTTAAAACCGCTTTTGCCCATCCTGACATAACCGAAGAAAACAAAAAAAGATTGTTTAAACTTGCTGTTGGTAATACCATCTCATCATTTACATCACAATCTATTGATTTTATTGTGGAAAAAAAAAGAAGCTCATTTATGCTACGCATTGCATTAATGTATCAAACTTTATATCAAATAGAACACAATATTATCATTAGCAATGTAATAAGTGCTAAAGAATTAGACAAAAAAACATTAGATAAAAT
>JAAYPI010000125.1 GCA_012519885.1 Bacteroidales bacterium | reverse complement strand
TTTTGTGCTATTATTTTACTTATATTTGTCTTTAGCTAATTGTATCGTTTTAGGAAATATACAATAGTAGCTAGTTGAGGTATATGCTATTTGATATTGTAATGTTACATTTTTAATTCTAGTTCATGAAAAAAAAATTACTCTTATTATTGCTTATTGCCAATAGTGTATTGGTAATAGCACAAACTGGTATTCAAGGTGTTGTACGCAATACTACTACTGGAGATGGTATTGCCGATGTGCAAGTCGTACTAAAAAAGAATAATGTATTTGTGTTAACGAACGAAAAAGGAGAGTTTACCTTTAATGAGTTGCAAGCAGGGAGTGATGTGCTTGAAATAGTTCATCCTGTGTATGTTGCCAAACCATTACAAATTACCATTGCTGCAAACAGAATATCCAATATCGGGATTATTCGTGTACGAGACGACCAAAGTGTGGTGCGTGAGGTGGCACAAGATATAGCGAATGTAATTACGTTGGATTCGGAACTAGCAACTGGAGACGAAACAACAGGTTCTGCAACACGGGGTACTGCTTTATCTGCACGTGGGGATGTATATGCTGCGGCTACTAATTATACTTTTAGTGCAATGCGTTTCAGAACACGAGGATATGACAATACCTATGAAAATACGTATATCAATGGTGTTAATTTTAATTCCTTACCCCGTGGCATGTTTAACTATTCGATGCTTGGAGGGTTAAATGATGCGATGCGTAATAAGGATGTGAATAGAGGATTGTCTCCCACCGCTTATTCGTATGGAAATATTGCTGGTGTAACTAATATTGATACCAGAGCCAGTCAGTATGCATTAGGTACACGCACCAGTGTTGCTTTTAGCAATCGTTCTTATACCTTGCGGGCACAAGCACTCCATGCACGTGATTTGGGCAACGATTTGTACTTGGCTGTATCGGGTGTAGCACGTTGGGCTGATGAAGGTATAATCGAAGGTTCGTTTTATAATTCAGCAGGGCTTTTTACTGCTTTAGAAAAGAAATTTGCTGATAAACATAGCCTGTCACTCACACTTTTTGCGGCACCTACGCAACGAGGACAACAAGCCGCATCTTTACAAGAAGTATATGATTTGGCGGGTAGTATTTATTACAATTCGTATTGGGGATATCAAGATGGACAAAAACGTAATTCGCGTGTAGTGGAAACCATTGACCCTACTGCTGTTGTGAGCTACGAATGGAAGATTGATCCACAGCAAGTACTACGTGCTGGGTTTGGATATCATTATAACTTTTATAGCAATTCAGCTCTCAACTTTTACAATGCGCCCGATCCACGACCAGATTATTATCGCTACTTGCCTAGTTTTCAGACAACACAAGAAGACAAAGATTTGATTACCTCTTTGTGGAAAACAAACCCTAGTGTTTCTCAAATTAATTGGGACGAATTATACAGAGCCAATTATGCTTTAAATACCTATGATGAAGAAATGGGCACAGAATCGAGTGCTAAATACGCATTAGAAAGAAGACACAATGATTTAGAAGAACTAACATTTAATGCAGCATACGTAAATCAATTTACAAAAGCTCTAAAACTTACCGTTGGTATAGAAGCCAAGAATAATGTTGGAAAACATTACAAAACGATGGAAGATTTGCTTGGTGGCAAACGTTGGATTGATACAGATCAATTTGCTGAAAGAGATTTTGCAGATAATCCAGATATTATTCAAAATGATTTACGAGATCCCAATAGAGTGATTGGAGTGGGAGATATTTTTGGCTACCATTACAATATGCATGTATTTAATGCGAAAGCTTTTATCGCGAATGATTGGACAATTTCTTCTTTGGATTTTTATTATGCAGGACAATTATCGTACACTCAATTTTTCCGTGAAGGATTTATGGAAAATGGTAGAGCTACAGATCAAGGTATTGGTTCGTATGGAGTTGGGGATTTGTGGTTTTTTACCGACCCCTCTGTTAAAGCAGGTATGACCTATCATATTGATGGTAGAAATCGTATTTCGTATAATATGTTGGGAGAATATAGAGCTCCATTGGTTAACAATGCCTATGTGTCGCCTAGAATAAAAGATGAATTAATTCCTTATTTAACTCAGGAAAAGGTATTATCATACGACCTTGCGTACGAATTTGTATATCCTACGTTTAGGGGACGTTTATCTGCTTTTCAAACACATGTATATGATGCCGTCGAAAATATGGGCTATTACGATGATGAAAATCGTACATTTGTAAACCATTCCTTGTATGATGTGAACAAAGTATACAGAGGTGTTGAGGCTGGAGTTGCTATTCAGTTGCCATATAGCTTAACTTTATCATTAGCAGGAACTTTGGCTGATTACCATTATAAAGATGATTCTCAAGGAATTATGAGTGCAGAAAATGGTAGTGATTTAGACGGAGGAGTTGAGGGCGATATTCTAGAAATAGTAAAAACAAAAGACTTAAAAATTAATGCAGGTCCGCAAACTGCTGCTAGTGTAAAATTGAGTTATGTGCATCCAGAAATGTGGTTTGCTGATGTATCTGTAAGTTACTATGATGATAATTACCTAGACTTTTCGGCTAATAGATTCCGCGAAAGCAATGTGGGAAAATACGATACAGACGAAAAATTAGCCGCTTTTGGTACACAAGAAAAATTGCCAGCGGGATTTTTGGTAGATGCCTCGTTGGGTAAAATATTCTATTTAAAAAACAGAAGTGCTGTCAACTTTAATATTAGTGCCAACAATGTGTTAAATAATACGAGTATGATTACAGGCGGTTACCAACAAGCACGTTTGCCTTTGGACGATGGGGTTATAGATAAAACTAAGTTAGATTTATTTGCAAATAAATATTATTATGCTTTAGGATTTAATTTCTTTGTGCATGTAGGATACCGTTTTTAATTGACAATTATTTTAAAATAAGATACATATGAAAGTAACACATAGTATATTGGTTGTAGGTTTAGCATGGTTATTGCAATCCTGTTATCCAAATTTTACAGATATGCCTTTGGAGCAAGTCCTAAACGAGCGAGTACCAGCTACGTATACCATTGCTCAAGTGAAAAATGAATTTTTAACTAGTCCAACTAACCGTTTTTCTGCGTACCAAATCAAAAGTAACGAACCTGTAGTGATAGAGGGTATTATTACATCGGATGATAATGCAGGGAATATTTACAAATACATTGTTGTGCAAGAAGAAGGCGATAATCCGCAGGCTATCCGTATCTCCATAGACGCAGGCAGTATGAGTGGAATATATCCTGTGGGTCAACGAGTATCGGTAACTCTTAATGATATGTGGATAGGCTCCTATGGACAATCACCCCAAATAGGTACGTATTATTATAATGTAGAGAAATCTCGTGAAGAGCCAGGTAGGTTACCCAAAGTATTAGCTGATCAAAAACTTGTGCCATATGGATTGCCTGACCCTAAAGCCATTGTACCCAAAGAAATGACCATTGCCGAGATTAGAGCATCAGGTTCAGAGCTTTATCATCAGTTAGTGATTATTAAAAATGCTACGTTTACTGGAAAAGGGGCAAATTATGGTAAACCTGCTACTATAACTGATGCCGAAAAGATTTTTGCCCCACCTACTAATGGAGTTGGTTATCCGCAATCTCGGGAAATAACCGATGGAACGGGGTCTATTTTTATTGCTACAAGTGAATATGCACGTTTTGCCAACAAAAAATTACCAACAGGTACGGGTGATATTGTTGCCTTAGTGGGTTGGTATAATGACAAAGATGAAAACATAGACCCAACAAAAATTTACCATCAATTAACCATACGTTCGTTGAGTGATTTAACTGGGTTTACTTTTCCTGAATAAATAATAATTTAAAAATAGGATAGATATGAAAACAAAAAAAACATTTTTTAAAGTCTTTGGAGTAGCTATTGCTGTTGCACTCCTTGGTGCATCGTGTACGAATGTAGAACCAACTCCTACTCCTACTCCAACTCCAACAACTGGTGCTGGGACAGAAAGTTCTCCATATAATATATCTGAGGCTACTACAAACCAAGGTGCTAGTAAATGGGTAACGGGTTATATCGTTGGAGTTGTGGATGGAGAAGGGATGGACATAAGTACTGAATCGAAATTTGATGCTCCTTATACCATTAAAACAAATGTACTACTTGCCGATAATGCGGACGAAACAGACTTTACTAAATGTTTTCCTGTGCAATTGCCTACAGGTGCAATAAGAGATGGCTTAAATTTAGTAGATAATGCTACGTTGGATGGTCAGAAAGTAAAACTATATGGATCTTTGGAAACATATTATACTAAACCTGGTATGAAATCAACCAGCTATTTTGAAATTGATGGCGGAGCAACTGGTGGTATTAAGCCTGTAGATACATCAGGCTCTTATCTAGCCGAAACGTTTGCAACCAATCAAGGAGCTTTTACCATTGTAGATGTAACTTTACCAGAAGGAGGTACTTATGTTTGGAAATGGGATGCAATGAAATTCATGAAAGCTTCGGCTTATATAAGTGGTTCTAACAAGGCTTCTGAATCATGGGTTATTTCGCCAAGTATCGATTTGTCAGATGCTACAGCCCCAAAATTGACGTTTGAACATGCTTTAAATTATGTTACATCGAACCAACTTACAGAACAAACCCTATGGGTATCTACCAATTACACAGAAGGAGCTCCTTCTACAGCTACTTGGACACAGCTAACAATACCAACATGGCCAAGTGGTAGTGATTGGACGTTTGTATCTTCTGGAGCAATTGATTTGTCAGCTTATACTGCCAATAGCAATGTGCGTTTAGCCTTTAAGTATGCAAGTACAACAGCTGGTGCTGCTACGTGGGAGTTTAAAAATTTGGTTGTAAAAGAATAATAGAACTATTTGTTAGATAGTACAAAAAGAGGGTGAATCGTGCGATTCATCCTCTTTTTATTGAGTAATTAATATTCAGTTTATCAATTTGCGGTTATATAGATGTGTGGGCTATACTGAGATGTGCTATTTTACTGCATCCGCATATTTTTCTGATACAAATTGCCAATTGATAACTTGCCAGAAATTTTCAACATACGCTGCACGTAGGTTTTTATGTTTCAAATAATAGGCGTGCTCCCATACATCAATGGCTAAGATGGGTGTTCCTTTATCTGCAACAACATCCATCAAAGGATTGTCTTGGTTAGCGGTTTTTACAATTTTCAGTTTGCCGCTATCTGTTACGATAAGCCATGCCCATCCCGAACCAAAAACGGTAGATGCTGCCGAAGAGAATTCTTTTTTGAAATTCTCAAACGAACCGAAATTGTCTGTAATGGCTTTTGTGAGTGCATTGCTGGCTTGTGTTTTGTTTGGCGACATACAATTCCAGAAAAACTCATGATTCCAATATCCCCCTCCGTTGTTACGAATAAATACACTGTAAGAGGAAATGTTTTGTATTACTTGTTCGAGAGGTTTATTGTCAAAATTGCCCTCTTGCATCGCTTTTACAAAGTTGTTGTAGTATCCTTTGTGGTGTTTAGCATAATGCGTTTCCATGGTGGTGGAGTCGATATAAGGCTCTAGTGCACTATACGAATAGGGTAGTTCTTTAAATTCATAGAAATTTTGAGCTGTAAGTGATAGTTGCCATACAACTAGTACACTCGTAAGGAATAGTATTTTTTTCATATTTTTATTGTTTAATTTTACAAATATAAACCCAAAATGCCCTTTTGCAATTTTAGTTAACAAGTTTTAGTGATATGCAATGAATATAAACAGAAGAGTTTCTTATTAATCGTAGAGAAAAAGCTGCTTGTGGGATTGTTCAATTCATTATTTTCTTTGGTGGTAGATATAAAAAAAGCTGTAAATAAATTTTAATTTACAGCTTTTTTAGGATGAAAGTTTAGCTTACTTTACTTCTTCAAAGTCAACATCAGTAACAGTGTCTTTGCCATCGTTACCTTGGTTGTTGGCTTGAGGCTCAGCGTTAGGTTGTGCATTTCCCCCTTGTTGTGCTTGAGCATTGTACATTTCTTGGCTAGCAGCTTGGAACACGTCGTTAAGTTCTTTTGTAGCTGCATCAATACTGTCTAAGTTTTGGGTTTTGTGAGCTTCTTTCAGTTTATTAAGAGCTGCTTCGATAGGTGCTTTTTTATCAGCAGGCAATTTATCTCCAAAGTCTTTTAGCTGTTTTTCTGTTTGAAAAATCAAACTATCTGCTTGGTTCAGTTTATCGATGCGTTCTTTCTCTTTTTTATCCGCTTCGGCATTGGCTTCTGCTTCTGCTTTCATGCGTTTGATTTCGTCGTCGCTCAAACCGCTAGATGCCTCAATACGAATGCTTTGTTCCTTGCCAGTTGCTTTGTCTTTTGCCGACACTTTTAAAATACCATTTGCGTCGATATCAAAAGTAACTTCAATTTGTGGTACGCCACGTTGAGCTGCTGGTATGCCATCAAGATTAAACTGTCCGATAGATTTATTTTGCGAAGCCATTGGTCGTTCGCCTTGAAGCACATGGATTTGTACAGAAGGTTGGTTGTCAGCAGCTGTTGTAAATATTTCTGATTTCTTGGTTGGAATTGTTGTGTTCGACTCAATCAATTTTGTCATTACACCACCCATGGTTTCGATACCCAATGATAATGGGGTAACATCCAATAATAGAATATCTTTTACTTCGCCAGTTAATACACCTCCTTGAATAGCCGCACCCAATGCTACTACTTCATCTGGATTTACACCTTTACTTGGTGTTTTGCCAAAAATTTGTTGTACTTTATCTTGAATAGCAGGTATACGAGTAGAACCACCTACTAAAATAACTTCATCAATATCAGACGTGCTCAATCCAGCATCTTTCAATGCTTTTTGGCAAGGCTCTACAGTAGCTTGAATTAATTTATCGGCTAGTTGTTCAAATTTTGCCCTGCTCAATGTTTTAACTAAGTGTTTTGGAATACCATTTACAGGCATAATGTATGGCAAATTGATTTCTGTTGATGCTGAGCTTGATAATTCAATTTTAGCTTTCTCTGCGGCTTCTTTTAAGCGTTGTAATGCCATAGGATCTTTACGTAAATCGATGCCTTCCTCACGCGTGAATTCTTAAGCCAACCAGTCGATAATTACTTGGTCAAAATCATCTCCACCCAAGTGTGTATCTCCGTTAGTAGATTTTACTTCGAATACACCATCGCCCAATTCAAGAATAGAAATATCAAATGTACCGCCACCTAAGTCGAATACTGCAATTTTCATGTCCTTGCTTGATTTGTCCAATCCATAAGCTAAGGCTGCTGCTGTTGGTTCGTTGACAATACGTTTTACGTTTAAGCCTGCAATTTCACCAGCTTCCTTAGTAGCTTGACGCTGTGCATCGCTAAAGTAGGCAGGTACCGTAATTACAGCGTCTGTAACTTCAGAGCCAAGATAATCTTCTGCAGTTTTTTTCATTTTTTGCAATACCATTGCCGAAATTTCTTGTGGCGTATACAGTCTGCCATCAATATCTACACGGGGCGTGTTATTGTCTCCTTTTACTACTTTATAGGGCATATGTCCAATTTCTTTGCTTACTTCAGCGTATGTTTCACCCATAAAACGTTTAATCGAAAAGATTGTTTTTTGAGGGTTTGTAATAGCTTGACGTTTAGCGGGATCGCCCACTTTACGTTCGCCTCCATCGATAAATGCTACAATCGAAGGAGTGGTACGTTTTCCTTCGCTATTTGCAATTACAACTGGTTCGTTTCCTTCCATTACAGATACGCACGAGTTGGTTGTACCTAAGTCAATTCCAATAATTTTTCCCATAATGCTTTTTTTGTTAAATGTGTTATCGTGTTACTGATTCTTTTTTATATTACATCAATATTATAACAAAACGTATGCCAACATTCGTTTTTACTGTATAAACTTTATTTATGCATTACAAAACTGACAAAAGGGCAGATTTTTGTTAATTATTCTTTACATACAATACAATAAAAGGGGAGCAAGTTGTGCAATGTTTAATTCTTTTATACCTTTGCTCTCTATCCAATTAGTAATCCATTATATGCAAAAGTGTGAACCAGAGGAATCATTATGGAGCAAAAGTTTTGTTCTATTGTTGATAGGTAGTTTTTTGTTGTTTTTTGCTTTCTATTTGTTAATGCCAATTTTACCGATGTTTTTGGAGGAAGATTTATTGGCAGATAAAGCGAGTGTTGGGTTTGCTTTGTTTGTATATTCTGTTACAGCATTGGTAGTACGACCGTTTGCTGGGTATATGGTTGATAATTTTGCTCGTAGACAATTATTGCTGGTATCGTATGCTGCTTTTGTCAGTATTTTTGTTTTCTATGTATTGGTACAATCGCTAAGCGGTTTTGTGTGGGTACGAGCTTTGCATGGATTGGTTTTTGGCTTACTTACTATTGCCAATAGCACAATGGCTATTGATATGATGCCTACACATAGGCGTGGTGAAGGTGTGGGTTATTATGGTGCTATAATGAGTTTGGCAATGGCTATTGGACCCATGGTCTCTTTGCATTTATATGAATTATATGGCAATTATGATGCCTTATTTTTGCTTTCATTTGCTGTTGGAATGGTAGGGTTAGCTATTATGCTTTTTATTAAATTTCGCTGTGTAGAACACATAGAAACTCAAAAAGAACCAATTTCGCTCGATCGCTTTTACTTATTAAAAGGCACTCCTATCGCTTTCTCATTACTAACGGTAGCTTTTTCGTATGGATTAATTGTAACATACGTAGCTGTATATGGTATTACTGAGGTGGGTCTGAAAATGGGGGCAAGTTTATTCTTTGTTCTCTTTGCTATGGGTATTATGTTTTCACGTTTTTCGGTGGGTAAATTGCTTGACAAAGGCTATTTTTCTGGTATTATTTTAGTAGGTCTTGTTTTAGCAATAAGTGGACTTGTTTTATTGGTAGTAATAAAAAATGTGTATGGGTTTTATATTTCAGCAATTATGCTAGGAGTGGCATACGGCATCATAGGACCTGCGTTTCAGTTGCTTTTTATTAATTTGGCACAGCACAATCAACGAGGTACTGCCAATTCGTCTTATTTTATTATGTGGGATTTAGGTATTGGATTGGGTGTATTATTTGGAGGAAATGTAGCTAGTATGGCAAGTTATGGAGATAGTTATTTAATGGCAGCTGTCGTTTTACTTGTTGGATTAGTATGGTTTAGGTGGTATGCATTGTCATATTATAACCAACACAAATTGCGTTAATGTTATATAGTTAAATGGAGATATAGTATGAAAAAATCTAGTTTTTTATTGTTTTTTCTTTTGTTTTCACTTTGTGTTTTTGGTTTTAAAAGTACCGAAATGCGATTATTGATGCAATCGGCACCTGTCTTTTCTTTTTTCTCGGATGGTAGTTATGTGTATGTGTCTGCAGATGGCAAAAGTATTGTACGTAAGGATGCTAAAACGGATGTTGAAACGCTTGTGTTTTCAATAGAAGGACGTTCTCAATTATCATCTATTGGCGGATTTATTCTTAGTCCAGATCAAGCAACGATGTTGGTGTATGAAAAAACAGAACGTAGCTCTTCTGTTGAACCATTGAATTATTTTTTAGTAGATAGGCAACGCAATAAGCTTGAACCTCTTTCTGAATATGGAAAACAACAAATACCGTTGTATTCGCCTAATGGAAAAATGATTGCTTTTGTACGTAATGGAGATGTATATATCAAACGTTTGGAATTTGGAACCGAATTGCGTGTTACAGAAAATGGATTGATTAATACCTTATCAAATGGTCTGCCAGATAAGTTATACCAACAAGGTTTTGGGATAAACAGCTCCATTGTATGGTCTCCTGATAGTAAGATGATAGCCTTTGTTCAATACGATGAGACGGATGTGCCGTTGTTCACTCATACGGAAACTACCACTACGTATCCTCAGTTATTTCAGCAAAGGTATTCAAAACCAGGTTTCCCAATAACAAAAGCCAGATTATTTGTTTATACCATACAATTTCGTAAGCATCTTGAGATGAAATTACCTGATGAAGGAGATAATTATATTACAGCAGTAGCATGGTCGTCTAATCCAGAATTAATGGCAATTAACGTTTTAAATAGAGAGCAGAATGAACGAAAAACAATTTTTTATAATCCATTGTCAGGTGTAGCTAGAATGGCAAACCAAGAAAACGCCTCTCCAGCTTTTTCTCCTTTGGCAGCACGATTTTTACAGTTTTTACCCGATAATTCTTTTACTTTATTAAGTGAAAAAACAGGATATACACAGCTTTACCATTATGCAAACAATGGTATACTTATACGTCAACTTACAAATGGTAAGATGGCTATTACTGATGTGTATGGATATGACACAATAGGGAAACAATTTTTTTATCAATCATTCACTAAAGGATTGTTAAACAAAGGAATATTTGCTGTCAATTTACAAGGGAAAATACGAACCTTGTTTGATGAAGAAGGCGTACATACCGCTTATTTTTCACCACAGTTTTCACATTTTGTACATCAATATAGTAATGTGAATACTCCTCCATACTATACATTGTATGATGTTAAAATGAAAAAACTAGGTCGTGTATTTGATAATGCAGCGATGGCAGACAAGATGATGAAACGTGTGTTTCCTACTAAAGAACTATTGCCAATGGGGTGGATGGTAAAACCTTCTGATTTTGATGAACGAAAGGTCTATCCAGTTGTTGTTGTACTACAAGAAACCCTTAATCAGTGGGATATTTCGTATGCACAAGATATTGCAAATCAGGGATATGTAGTCTGTTCTTTTAGTCCTACCATGTATAGATATGCTGGTAATGAGCAGGAACATCTAGCAGTATGGCATTCGTATCTAGAAACACTTTTTCAATACCCATTTACTAATAAAAATAGCATTGCCCTGATGGGGGTTGGTGCATATGCCCATACAGCTATTGAGTTATTGCAAAAAGATACTACTGTAAAAGTTGCTATTGCCCTGAATCCAATTACCGATTATGCTCATTATTTGTCAGTTTTGAGTGAAGGTTGGATGGGTTTGCCTCAAAAGAATTTTATGGCTTACCAACAAGCAGAGCTAAGCTCTTTGGCTAATTATCGTGGAAAATTATTACTCATGCACAATGTTGATAATACGGATGTGCATATACAACACACTTGGTTGTTAGTAGATGCTTTGATCAAGGCAAATCAACAATTTGATATGCAATTATATCCATCAATCTATTATGATAATGTAACACAGACGTTATATCTGCATAGTTTTGAACGAATTATATCTTTTTTAAATAAAAACATGTAAATAGCAATCAAAACGTAAGCTTTTTTTGCTACTTTTGTCGAACAAATTTTATTAGTAGAATATATTAACACAGCAAACAAGATGAAACCTACATTGTATGTAATGGCAGCGGGCATGGGGAGCCGATATGGCGGATTAAAGCAAATGGATGGCTTAGGTCCAAGCGGAGAAACAATTATTGATTATTCTATTTATGATGCCATTAGAGCTGGTTTTGGCAAAGTGGTATTTGTTATTCGCAAAGCCTTTGAGGCTGATTTTAGAAAAATCGTTATTTCAAAGTTTGAGAACAAAATTCCTGTAGAGGTTGTTTTTCAAGAAGTAGATAAATTGCCTGAAGGTTTTAGTGTTCATCCCGAACGAGTAAAACCATGGGGAACCAATCATGCTATTTTGATGGGCAAAGATGTGGTAAAAGAACCTTTTGCTGTTATTAATGGAGATGATTTTTATGGTAAAGAATCATTTGAAGTATTAGGAAAAGCCTTACAACAAATGGAAGGAAAATCGGCTCAATACTGCATGGTGGGATTTCCTGTTAAAAATACCTTGTCCGAAAGTGGGTCAGTATCACGTGGTGTGTGTCAAACAGATAACCAAAATAATTTGGTGTCGGTAGTTGAGCATACCAAAATTGAAGCACAAAATGGCAGAATTGTTAATTTGAATGACCTTGGACAAGAACTAGTCGTATTAGATCCCAATACGCCTGTATCCATGAATATGTGGGGATTTACACCTGATTATTTTGAGTTTTCAGAAGCTTATTTCAAAGAATTTTTAAAAGAAAATGAAAAAAGTTTAAAAGCTGAATTTTACATTCCAAGTATGGTTGATTACCTTATTAAAAATAATATAGCTACCGTAAAAGTGTTAGATACACCGTCTAAATGGTTTGGAGTAACGTATGCTGATGATAAGGCAACGGTATTAATGAAACTAAATGAATTGATTCATAAGGGAGTATATCCAACAAAACTATGGAGCTAACACTCCCATAAAACATGAAAAAAAGAAATTATCTTATTGGGTTCATCCTTGTATTGCTTGTTTCTTGCATTTGCAAAGAACCAACGGAGCCTGTAGTTGTAGAAGATGATCAGATTGTGGGCACATGGTATATACACGATTATACTATTTCTAATGTGAGTGTATTTGCTATTCAACAATGTGATGTGGGTTCGTGGATTGAGTTGAAAGCAGATAATACCATGCAGGCACTCATTAAATGCAATACGCCGCCTGAATCAGAAGGAACATGGTCGAGAGAAGGAGATGTTATCAATATTGATGCGGATAAATTGTTTAATGTAAATAAGGCTTTATTGAGTCGGATTGATAATCAAGGAACAGTTTTACTTTTAACAGACGAAGAGTTACAATTTGAATTTGCTGCTTATACTACGCTGAATATTAAACTGATGGTAAAAGTATTTTTATCTCGTACTCCATTAGAAACGGTAGAATAAAAAAATTATTTCTTTAATCGAATGCGACAGCACATCCTTTGCGTTTGTCGCATTTTTTTGTTTTGCGGTTCTGAAATTGTTTGCCACGTGTAGGACCGTAATTGTGTTTTGGGAATTTGTACGTTGCAGTTAAAAATAAGTTACCAAACGAATCATTTGTTGATTCACTTACTACTTGTTGGTCGATTCTATCAGATGAGGAAACATTCCATGCAAATTCTACGCCAATATCCCACCTGCGAGCTATTGGATGTCGGGTACCAATACCTACAGGAATACTAAAAGATAGGTCGCTGTGTTGCGAGTTTCCGTTTATGTAAGGTTGATGATATAATCCTCCCACGCCAGCCACAAGGTACGCTTTACTGGGAATAAATGAAAATCCAGCATCTTCTGGTCTGCCCGATTGGTACGAAAAGAAATTAAAAATACCTTGTACACACGCACCCATAGTATGCGAATAGATGGCAGGAATATTTTTTTCTCCATCAAAATAATGATAGTGCAACATACCCCTAATGCCAATTTGTGGAATAAAATAATACGAATAAGCAAGTCCAACCGATGGACCAATGCTATGTGGAATATCAAAACTTGGGAAATTAATACCCCCTAACAACGTAAGTTGATGTTTAGCATCACTGCCTACTTTTTGTTTCACTAGTTGTGCGTGGATAGTGAATAGGCTGCCAAAAAAACATGAAAGACAAATGACGATGATTTTTTTCATAGATAACAGTACGATTAGCGACACAAAAATACGTTATTTATTTAATATCATTAACAAGCAAGCAGATTTTTTTAGCAATTAGATTTACTATCGCTCGTAAATGTGTACATTTGCACAGTATATTTGCTAGGCATATGAAAAAAGTGTTGATTATTAGTTACTATTTCCCGCCAAGTGGTGGGTCGGGTGTGCAGCGATGGCTAAAGTTCGTGAAGTACCTGCCTGAATTTGGGTATGATCCTATTGTCCTTACTGTTGACCCTACAGTAGCTTCTTATCCTCAGATTGATGCCACTTTGTTGCAAGATATACCCTCATTGGTTCGTGTAGAACGCACAACCACCAGAGAAATATTATCCTTGTACAAACGCGTTTCTCCTACTAAAGAAATTCCATACGGAGGTTTTGCCAACGAAAATACGAACACTTTTTTCTCTATCCTTTCTCGTTTTGTGCGAGGCAATTTGTTCTTGCCCGACCCGCGTAGAGGGTGGAATAAATTTGCTTACAAAAAAGCCTGTGAACTTATTGAGCAAGAGCAAATTGATACAGTAATTACGACCAGTCCGCCTCATTCTACGCAATTAATTGGGCTGAAGTTGAAGAAGAGATTTGCCTCTATACAATGGATAGCCGATTTACGCGACCCATGGCGAGATATTTTTTATTACAAAGATACGTATCCTACATGGTTGGCAGACAAATTGAATGCGTATTACGAACGTGCAGTTTTGCAACAAGCCGACCAATTGATTACGGTAAGCAATGGCTGTAAAAATTTGTTTTTGCAACATGCAGCAGTCGCCGATAAGTTTCATGTTATACCCAATGGTTACGACGAAGATGATTTTGAGCAACTACCCGTTGATAAAGCAGCCGACAAGTTTGTGATTTCTTACATTGGCGTGTTAAGTGGTTTGTATTGTATTGATGGGTTGATTGATGCTGTCGCTAATTTGTCAGCAAGTTATAAGTATCAACTTACAATACGTTTTGTCGGTAAAATTGCACCCGAGATTAGGCAAAAATTGAGCGAAAAGGGAATAGACGATATACTTGAATTTGTTGATTACGTACCCCATAATGAAGCACTACGGTATATGAAAAATGCTCATTTATTACTGCTTTTGTTACCTCATGCGTCTTCGAATACAGGTATCCTTACTGGCAAACTCTTTGAGTATATGGCAAGCGAAACGCCTATTTTGATGTTAGCTTCTGATACTGAAGAAGCCACCCAACTGCTACAAAGTTGCCAAGCTGGAAGAGCAGTTCATCCATTGGACAGTGCTGCTATACAACTTGCCATAGAGAATGCGATAGATGGAAAATGGGATAAAGCAAGTTATAAGCTTTACACGGACTACTCTAGACGAGCATTGACTGGTAGATTGGCTTCTCTTATTTCATAGCTGGTTTTTTGTTTATTACACGAAGACACCGAGAAGAAAAAATAAAACCTCCGTGCCACTCTGTGAATCCTCTGTGTTACTCTGTGAAATATTTCTCACACGAAGAGCAAGAAGGAAACACGAAGATACACCGAGAAGAAAAAATACAATCTCCGTGCCACTCTGTGCAATAATCTCACAAGAAGACGCATTACCCACTCAACACTCAACATTACACACGCTGTTCAACCTTCATAAACGCTCCTCATTTTTCACTTTTTCGTCAGTTGTTTTGATTGGCGTTTTATATAATCGTAGAATCCATATAGTTTTTCTTTGCAGAAAAAACGCAAAATAATAATGTACACAACCAAAGCAAGTAGTAGTTGAATAACTAGTAACAGATATAGGTTGCTAATAAGTGAATTCATACTCCATGCAATAAGAGCGATAGAAATCCCTATCATGATAGGCATTATGACATCATTTAGTTGATGAAAGAAATAGTGTCGCAAATGTTTTTTTATGTAAATGGTTGAAAAAACAAAAGCCATGGTGCAAGCTATAGCGTATCCTGCTAATAATGCCTGAATGCCAAATTGAAAACAAACAACGATAGAGATAAGAATGAATAGTCGCTTGATTATTTCAATATAAAAGGTGCGTTTCGATTCGCCCAATGAATTTAGTACATTCATATTTACTAAATACAAGGGAGCAAAAACATTGGCTACACACAACAATTGAAAATAAGGCACGGCAGGTAACCATTTTTCTGAAAATAGTACAAAAAACAAAGGTTTAGCAACTATCATTAATACTAGAGAGACGGGTATTACCACAAGCGATATATGTTGTATCAGTTGTCTGTACACACGAAGTAATCGTTCTTTGTCAGCTTGTATTTGTGTAAATAAGTTGTACGTACTACTTGCCAAAATAGCTTGAAAGGTAAAATTTGCTGTTTCACTCATTTTATTTGCTTGTGTATAATATCCTACTTGTTTGATAGGATAAAAACGACTTAACAAAAAGGTGTATAAATTATTAAAACCAATTGTCAGCAATGATGAGCCCAATATGTGCATGCTAAATTTCCATAAGTGTTTGATGCTATCCAAAGAAAAAGTGAAAGAGGGTATCCATCTAACCAAAGCATAAAACCCAATTCCTCTAAAAAATTGATAGCCAATTTGTTGATATACTAATGCCCATACGCCATAATCCAATATTGCCAAAGTTATACCAATGCTACCACTACAAAGGGTTGCAAAAAGATTGATTTTAGCCAAAGTTTTAAAATCCATTGCTCGATTCACTTTAACGTATGGAACCAAGTAAAAAGCATTAAAAATGACCGCGATAAATGTAATGCGAGCAGTAGAAACCAATGCAGGTTGCTTAAAAAATTCAGCAAAATAGGGTATAGTAAAAAACAAAAGCACAAACAATGCAACAGAAATTGCCAGATTGACATAAAAAACCGAATTGTAATCGGTTTCGTTGGCATCTTCTTTGCGAATTAGGGCAGCACTAAAACCGCTTTCTACCAACACATACGAGAGGGTAGCAAATATCATAATCATTCCTAACAGACCAAAATCATCAGGAGCCAAAAGGCGGGCAAGTATGATACCAAAAATAAATTGAATGCCTTGTTGAGCAACTCTATCTACAGAGCTCCACGCCAAGGCACCAATCATTTTATCTTTCAAACTACTGTTGCTCATTTAGCTTTTGGTTAGGCGGTCGTTATAGTACAATATTTACAATTTTACCTGGTACCACAATAATTTTTTTTGGTTGCTTGTCTTGCAAAAATTTACGTGTTTGTTCGTTTTGCAAGACTGCTTTTTCAACTTCTTCTTTTGATAGAGAAGCCTCTAGGGGCAAGGTAAAACGTACTTTTCCATTAAATGAAATAGGGTAATTGATAGTTGATTCTACCAAGTAACTTTCGTTGCAAATTGGAAAAACAGCATCACAAACAGTAGTTGTATGCCCCAAAGCGTGATACAATTCTTCTGCAATGTGCGGAGCAAATGGAGCTATTAAAATTACCAATGGTTCTAAAATAGCTTGTTTGCTGCATTTTTGTTGTGCCAATTCGTTTACACAAATCATAAATGCCGACACAGAGGTGTTAAACGAAAAATTCTCTATATCAAAGGTAATTTTTTTAATCGTTTTGTGCAAGGTTTTTAGTTCTTCTGTAGTTGGTGTATCTTGCGTTACAATATAGTTTCCATCTTTGTAAAACAACGACCATAATTTGCGTAAAAAACGATGAACACCGTCAATCCCATTGGTATCCCAAGGTTTGGATTGTTCCAACGGACCCAAAAACATTTCGTACAAACGCAAGGTGTCAGCACCATATTTTTCTACAATATCATCAGGGTTTACTACGTTAAACATTGATTTTGACATTTTTTCTACTGCCCAACCGCACACATATTTTCCATCTTCAAGAATAAATTCAGCCTTGTTGTATTCTGGATTCCATGCTTTAAATCGTTCAATATCAAGTATGTCGTTGCTCACCATATTCACATCTACGTGTATTGGGGTAACTTCATATTGGTCTTTTAGGTGATATGAAACAAAGGTGTTGGTATCTTTTATGCGATACACAAAATTACTTCGTCCTTGTATCATGCCTTGATTGACTAATTTTTTAAAAGGCTCATCTTTACAAATTAATCCTAGGTCGAATAAAAATTTGTTCCAAAAACGACTATAAATTAAATGCCCTGTAGCGTGTTCTGTACCACCCAAATATAAATCTACTTGTTGCCAATAGTTATTGGCTTCTTTGCTTACCAATTCGTTGCTATTACGAGGATCCATGTAGCGTAAAAAGTACGCCGAAGAACCAGCAAAACCAGGCATGGTATTTAGCTCGTAGGGATAACCTTCGGCTGTGTGCCAAGCTTTAGCCCTTCCAAGCGGAGGTTCGCCCGTTTCGGTGGGTAAATATTTGTCAATTTCGGGCAATTCCAAAGGCAATTTGCTCTCATCAAGCATATAAGGTAAGCCATTTTTGTAATACACAGGAAATGGTTCTCCCCAATAACGTTGACGACTAAATATAGCATCACGCAAACGGAAATTCACCTTTACACGACCAATACCGTTGTCGCTAACATATTTTTTTGCAGTTTCAATGGCAGCTTTCACTGTCATTCCATTCATAAAACCGGAATTGCACATCACACCATCTTTGGCATCAAAACTTTCTTCACTCACATCGCACCCTTCGATAACAGGTACTATGGGTAAATTAAAATGTTTGGCAAATGCATAGTCGCGACTATCGTGTGCAGGCACTGCCATAATGGCTCCTGTACCATAACCAGCTAATACGTAATCGCTGATGTAGATAGGTATCTCTTGTTGGCTAAATGGATTTATCGCATACGAACCCGTAAATACGCCCGATACTTTTCGGTCGGCAATACGCTCGCGTTCGGTACGTTTTTTTACAGATTCAATATAAGTTTCAACGGCTTGTTGTTGCTCCGCTGTAGTTAATTGTTGTACATACTCACTTTCGGGAGCAAGTACCATAAAGGTTACCCCATACGTAGTGTCAGCACGGGTGGTAAAAATCAATAAATCAGCATCTTGTCCTTTAATAGGAAATTTCATTTCGGCACCTTCGCTTCTGCCAATCCAGTTGCGTTGTGTTTCTTTGATTGATTCTGACCAGTCAATGGTATCCAACCCATCAAGCAATCGTTGTGCATAAGCAGAAATACGCAAACTCCATTGTCGCATAATGCGTTGTTCTACTGGATGACCACCACGAATAGAAACACCTTCGCTTACCTCGTCGTTGGCTAACACAGTGCCCAAGGCAGGACACCAGTTTACTTTTAAGTCAGCTAAATAGGCAATGCGATAATTCAACAAAATATGTTGTTGTTCTTCGTCAGTTTTTTCGTTCCATTCTTTGGCTGTAAAACTAAGTTCTTCTGTACAAGCGGCTTGCAATGAATCTGTGCCTTGCGTTGCAAAGTGTTTTACCAAACTTTCTATGGGCTTGGCTTGTTGTAATTGCGTATCGTAATAGTGATTAAACATTTTTACAAAAGCCCACTGTGTCCATTTGTAATAATCAGGCTCGCAAGTGCGTACTTCACGATTCCAATCGTAACTAAATCCAATCTTATCTAGTTGTTCGCGGTAGCGAGCAATGTTTTTAGTGGTTGTAATGGCAGGATGCTGACCTGTTTGTATGGCATATTGTTCGGCAGGCAATCCATAAGCATCATAACCCATCGGATGCAATACGTTATATCCTTTTAGGCGTTTGAATCTACTGAATATGTCAGATGCAATATACCCCAGCGGGTGCCCAACATGTAGCCCTGCTCCCGATGGATACGGAAACATATCCAATACATAGTATTTTGGTTTAGTAGCGTTAATTTCTACTTTGTATGTGGCATTATTTTTCCAATACTGTTGCCACTTTTGTTCAATTTCTTTAAATGTATATTCCATAATAGCTTGTGAGAGTATTTTCAGTTATTTAGGGCACAAAGTTAATGAAAATACAGTGCTTTCCCATATTTTTCTATCATTTTATATGTATACCACTTCCTTCGTAAACATTGATTCTATTTTTTAACGCATTCAATCAAACTTTTTTGCTATTTTTGCATAAAAATTACAGTATGGTTCTTACCAAATTATCCATAGTAAACTTTAAAAATATTGCAGATGCTAGCCTTGACTTTTGTGCTGGTATTAACTGCTTTATCGGAAACAACGGAATGGGGAAAACCAATCTGTTAGATGCTATTTATTATCTTTCTTTTTGCAAAAGTCATACAAATGCAATTGATAGTCAGAATGTTAAACATGATGAAGGCTTTTTAATGTTGCAAGGGAATTATATTCACCAACAACAAGAAGAAGAAATTTATGTGGGGTTGAAACGTGGTCAGAAAAAGTTATTTAAACGGAATAAAAATGCTTATGAAAGAATATCCGACCATATCGGATTAATTCCATTGGTGTTGGTTTCGCCAAGTGATGCTGTGTTGATAGACGGTGGTAGTGATGAAAGACGGAAGTTTATTGATGGCGTTCTTTCTCAGTACGATAAAAAATACCTTGATTGTTTGCTCAAATACAATCATGTGTTGCAACAACGCAACGCATTGCTTAAATCCAATGCAGTAGAAGAAACTATGTACGAAGTGTGCGAAATGCAAATGGCACATTTTGCGGACTACATATATGCTCAACGTACCCAGTTTATTTCCCAATTTTTACCAGTTTTTCAGCAGTATTATGTAGCTATTGCCAATGTAAATGAGCAAGTTAGCATAAGCTACAAGTCGCATATTGAGGATGGTGATTTAACCATTCAACTTAAACAAAGCAGAGCCAAAGATACTCTCTTAGGCTTTACCACAAAAGGAATTCATAAAGATGAACTGGAATTCTATTTAGGAGATTATTTGGTAAAAAGAGTTGGCTCACAAGGTCAAAACAAAACCTTTTTAGTAGCCCTCAAATTGGCACAGTTTGAATTTTTGAAACAAGTGCATGCCTGTAATCCCCTATTATTATTAGATGATATTTTTGATAAGTTAGATGCAAATAGAGTAAGTAAAATAATACAAATGGTATCAGGAGATAATTTTGGTCAAATTTTTATTACAGACACGAATAGGGAACATTTAGTGAGTATTTTACAACAGTTACCACAGGAAAATCGCATTTTTTTAGTAAATGAAGACGGTATAAACAAAGAATAACCTACCATGAGAAGACAAAATACCGAGAAAATTGACGATGTTATCAAGCAAATTTTTCAACAACAAAATTTGCAACCCAAACTTGATGAGGTGGATATTTTGCAATCTTGGGAAACGGTGTTGGGACCAACTGTTAAAAAATACACAAGCGATTTGGTGATAAAAGACAAGGTATTGTATGTCAAATTAAGTTCTTCAGTATTGCGTAATGAATTGATGATGAGTAAAAGTCGCCTTTTACAAGCCCTTAATGATACGGTTGGTAAGGAGGTTATCACGGATATAGTACTAAGATAAAATAACATAAAATTCTTGCTTTCGTTTTGTTTTTTCATTTTTTATACGTACATTTGAAAATCTATTTAAACAAATTTGTTAAACAATTTTAAAAACATACAGTTATGACATTTGAACTAAAAAAATTGCCGTATGACCCTACTACATTAAACCCAGTGGTAAGTCCTAAAACTTTTGAATTTCATCATGGAAAACACTTACAAGCTTATGTAAATAATCTAAACAACCTAAAAACAGGGACGAAGTTTGAAAACATGGATTTGATTTCTATTATTAAAGAATCAGAAGGTCCAATTTTCAACAATGCTGCTCAAATTTTTAACCACGAATTTTATTTTGACCAATTTGCACCAAGCCCAAAATCAAAACCAGAAGGAGCTTTAGCTGCTGCTATTGATGCCGCCTTTGGTTCTTTCGATAATTTCAAAAAAGAATTTTCGGCTGCTGCAGTTAGTGTATTTGGTTCGGGTTGGGCATGGCTAGTGGTAAACGCTGCTGGTACATTAGAAATTACCAAAGAAAGCAATGCTGGTACACCATTAACCAAAAATCAAAAACCATTACTTACTTTTGATGTGTGGGAGCATGCTTATTACATTGATTTCCAAAACAGACGCCCCGACCACGTAGCTGCTCTTTGGGATGTAATTGATTGGAAAGTAATTGAAAGTCGTTTTTAATAACACGAATACTTGTGTCTACTATAGCACAAAATATTGAATTTCTTAGAAAACAGCTGCCAAATCATGTGCGTTTGGTGGCTGTTTCTAAGTTTAATCCTGCCGAAAGTGTGATGGAAGCATATCGGGTAGGACAACGTGTTTTTGGCGAAAGTCAAGCACAAGAATTGGTTCCCAAAGCTCAATTATTACCCAAAGATATTGAGTGGCATTTTATTGGACATTTACAAACGAATAAAGTTAAGTACATTATTCCTTATGTAAGTCTTATTCATGCTGTAGATTCGTTAAAATTAGTGCAAGAAATTAATAAACAAGCTTTACAGCAACATCGCATAATGGATTGTTTAGTGCAAATTCGGATTGCTCAAGAAGAAACGAAATATGGAATGACATTGGAAGAATCTGCCAGTATGTTGCACTATATTTCAGTAAACAATTTTACTGCTATTCGTATTTGTGGCGTGATGGGATTAGCCACTGATACAGAAGATCAGAATCAAGTAACAAAAGAATTTCAATACCTCACATACTGTTTTCATACACTTAAAAATACTTTTTTTCAAACAAGTTTGTACTTTTCTGAAATATCTATGGGTATGACACATGATTATCCTCTTGCGATTGAACAAGGATCTACCTTGATACGTGTTGGTAGTGGTATTTTTGGAGAAAGAGTCTACTAATTTGCTTATTTTATTTCTTCTTTTTAGCTAAATAATTGCTAAACAAAACGCTAAAATTTTTATTATAATCAGAAAAATTTTATCTTTGCACTCTATTTGATAAAATATACGTGTTTATTCAAAATAATTTTTTAATTTATTAATTTTATGGACAAGAAAAGAGTTTATTTTTTTGGAAACAAAACCGCTGAAGGTAACGGCTCTATGAAAGAGTTACTTGGTGGGAAAGGGGCTAACTTGGCAGATATGAACCTGATTGGTGTGCCTGTTCCTCCGGGAATGACAATTACAACAGAGGTGTGTAATGAGTATTTTTTAATCGGTCAAGAAGAGGTTATTAAAACCATTAAGCCAGAAGTTGAAAAAGCAATGAAACAAATTGAAGATGCTGTTGCTGGTCCAAAATTTGGCGATAACAAAAATCCTTTATTGGTATCTGTACGTTCTGGAGCTAGAGCTTCTATGCCAGGTATGATGGATACTATTTTGAACTTAGGGTTAAATGACGAAGCTGTTGAAACTATCGCTCAAAAAAGTGGTAATCCACGTTTCGCATGGGATTCTTACCGTCGTTTTGTACAAATGTATGGCGACGTGGTACTAGGCATGAAACCAGAATCAAAACAAGATGAAGACCCATTTGAAGTAATCATCGAAAAGATGAAACATGAAAAAAAGGTAGAATTAGATACTCAATTAACAACCGAAGATTTAAAAGAATTGGTTGCTAAATTCAAAAAAGCTGTAAAAGACGTTACAGGTAAAGATTTTCCAGTTTCTCCATGGGAACAACTTTGGGGTGCTGTTATGGCAGTATTCAATAGCTGGATGAACGAAAGAGCTATTCTGTATCGCAAAATGAATAAAATTCCTGCTGAATGGGGAACAGCTGTTAACGTACAAGCAATGGTATTTGGTAACATGGGTAACAATTCTGCTACAGGTGTGGCATTTACTCGTGATGCTAGTACAGGTGAAGATATTTTCAATGGCGAATATTTAATTAATGCTCAAGGTGAAGACGTGGTAGCGGGTATTCGTACACCACAAGAAATTACCATCGAAGGTTCTCGTCGTTGGGCTAAAATGCAAGGTATCAGTGAAGCTGATCGTCTAGCTAAATACCCTTCATTAGAAGAAACAATGCCTTCAGCTTATGCTGACTTAAACGCTATTCAACAAAAATTAGAAGACCACTATACAGATATGCAAGATATCGAATTTACTATCCAAGATGGTAAATTGTGGATGCTTCAAACACGTAACGCTAAACGTACTGGTGCTGCTATGGTAAGAGTAGCTATGGAAATGCTTAAACAAGGTATTATTGATGAAAAAACTGCATTATTGCGTTGCGAACCAGAAAAATTAGACGAACTTTTACATCCAGTATTTGATACAAAAGCATTAGCACAAGCAAAAGCCTTATCTCAAGGTTTACCTGCTTCTCCAGGTGCTGCTACTGGTCAAGTAGTATTCTTTGCAGAAGATGCAGAAGCATGGGCTGCTGAAGGTAAAAAAACTATCCTTTGCCGTGTAGAAACATCTCCAGAAGACCTTAAAGGTATGTATGCTGCTGAAGGTATTCTTACTGCTCGTGGTGGTATGACATCGCACGCTGCTGTAGTAGCTCGTGGTATGGGTAAATGCTGTATCTCTGCTGCTAATGGTTTGGTTATTGATTACAAAACTCGTACAATGACAGTAGGTGGAGCTACCATTAAAGAAGGTGAGTGGCTATCATTAAATGGTACTACTGGTGTTCTTTATGCTGGTAAAGTGGAAACCAAAGCGGCTGAATTAAGTGGTGACTTTGCTGAATTAATGAAAATAGCTGACAAATATGCACGTTTACAAGTACGTACGAATGCTGATACGCCTCACGATGCTCAAGTAGCTCGTAACTTCGGTGCTCAAGGTATTGGTCTTACTCGTACTGAACACATGTTCTTCGAAGGTGATAAAATTAAAGCAATGCGTGAAATGATTCTTGCTGAAGATGAAGCAGGTCGCCGTAAAGCTTTGGTAAAATTATTACCATTACAAAGAGAAGACTTTGAAGGTATCTTCGAAGCAATGAATGGACTTCCAGTAACGGTTCGTTTACTTGACCCACCTTTGCATGAGTTTGTTCCTCACGATCCAAAAGGTCAATTGGAAATGGCTCACGAAATGGGCTTAAATGTTGACGAAATTGCTGCTCGTGTACACGCTCTTTCTGAATCAAACCCAATGTTAGGTCACCGTGGTTGTCGTTTAGGTAACACATATCCAGAAATTACTGAAACACAAACTCGTGCTATCATCGAGGCTGCTCTTAACTTGAAAAAGAAAGGCATTGTAGCTATTCCAGAAATTATGGTACCTCTTACTGGTATCTTACACGAGTTTACTGCTCAAAAAACTATTATCGACCAAACTGCTAAACAAGTATTTGAAGAAAGAGGCGATTCTATTGAATATAAAGTAGGTACAATGATTGAAATTCCACGTGCAGCGTTAACAGCTCAACGTATTGCTGAACAAGCAGAATTCTTCTCATTTGGTACTAACGACTTAACACAAATGACATTTGGCTATAGCCGTGATGACGTTGCTAAATTCTTACCAATTTATTTGGAAAAAGGAATTTTGAAAAACGACCCATTCCAAGTGCTTGACCAAAAAGGTGTAGGACAATTAATAACTATGGCTACTGTAAACGGTAGAGCTGTTCGTCCAAACCTTAAAGTAGGTATTTGTGGTGAGCATGGTGGTGAGCCATCTTCAGTGGAATTCTGCCACAGAACTGGTTTGAACTACGTAAGTTGTTCTCCATTCCGTGTGCCAATCGCACGTTTGGCTGCTGCTCAAGCGGCTATTCGCTGACTGACAGAAGACATTGAAACAATGGAATAAATAAGGTAGAGAGCTTGCTAATGTAGCAGGCTCTCTATTTTTTTGCTTCTAGGGGTTTTAACGAGAAACGTCTCTCGTTTATCGTATCGTTTTTTTAAGACTTAACTTGGCATGTTTATGACAAATAGAATTCATTGTACAAAGACGATACTACAAAAATGTTTATCTTTGCAAAAGAACCACAGGGTAAAATCTTGCGGTAACTATACAGAATCTTTTCTGTAAAAACAAAGGAATAAGTTTAAATCTGTATTTTTGCAGTTGCAGTGAAATTAACGATGAACCATACAAAACTGTATCGGCACGGATTACAAATCCGCGCCAGCGTGGGGTGTGATAGTGTTGCTGTAACAACAATACGTTGGAAAGAGGGTTCCTCAGAATGTGATGAATTGATTCCCGATAAATATTTCTCTCCTAATAATGATGGAGTACAAGATGCCTGGAACATTAAGAACATAGAGTGTTACGATGGTTATGTAGTAGAAATATATGATCGGTTTAGTAAGTTGCTGATTCACTATAACAATGATTTTATCCCTTGGAATGGAATGTATTTAGGGGATCCTATGCCAACTACAGATTATTGGTATTTAATTACATTAAAAGATGGGTCTCAATTTACAGGACATTTTACTTTAAAGCGATAAGTGACTCACATACAATAATATGTTGCCATAGATTGTGTCAGTTTTTCGTGTAACCCTATTACAACAAAATATAGTACACCTTTCAACGTACTCTAACACGACTCATATATATTTTCTATATCCGTTCCAACACCAATTCTACCAATTTTTTTACAGCAGGATGATAATCTTTACTAAATTGTTTTAGCATTCTGTTGGCAATTACTACACATACGGTCATGGCTTCGTGTCCCATCAAGGCAGCTAAACCAGCAATAGCAGAACTTTCCATTTCGTAATTGGTAATTTTTTTACCTTTATACTCAAAATCTTCAATGCGTTGGTTTAAATCAGGAAAAGCCAATGGTAAACGAAGTTCTCTTCCTTGTGGTCCGTAAAAACCAGGAGCTGAAATAGTTATACCTCGCAACATGTCTGTTTGTGCAATACGGTCAACCAATGAAGGAGTGGAATGAATACAGTAGGGTGCAGTTAGCTTACTCGAATAGCCCGTTTGCTGAATAAATGCTTGTTCAAAATCTAAGTCGCATACACTATCTCGGTTTGCATAATAATTAAGGACTCCATCAAAGCCAATAGATTGTTCAGACACTAAAAAACTATCTACAGGTATGTTTTTTTGCAGACCGCCGCAAGTACCAATACGAACAAATGTAAGTTTGCGAAAAGCATCTTTGTCTTCTCTTTTATCTAAATCGATATTAGCCAAAGCATCTAATTCATTTACTACTATATCAATGTTGTCGGTACCAATTCCTGTGGCTACTACCGTTATTTGTTTTCCCTTGTAGGTGCCGGTAACGGTTTTAAATTCACGGTTTTGTGCTTCGCTTTCTATGGTGTCAAAATAGCCACTTATCACATCTACACGTCCCAAATCTCCTACGAGAATTATTTTGTCAGCAATTTGTTCTGGATGCAAATGTAAGTGGAAGATGCTTTTATCAGCGTTTACAATCAATTCTGAACTTTCATATCTTTTTTTCATAGTTGGTGCTTTTATTGATTAGATAGTAAACAAATACTCACTCATTTTTCGATCACTGATTTACTTCTAGTGCCAAAAACAAGTGAGTATGTAACTCTAAGAAAAGAAATAAGTACGAATGTTTATTTCTTTGGTTTAGCTATGTTTTCGCGCATAGAAGTATCAGCTTCGATGTTTTTCATTTTATAATAATCCATAATACCCAAGTTGCCACTAATAAACGCTTGAGCCATAGCTTTTGGCACTTCTGCCTCTGCTTCAATTACTTTGGCACGTGCTTCTTGTGCTTTGGCTATCATTTCTTGCTCAAGGGCAACCGCCATAGCTCTACGCTCTTCGGCTTTGGCTTGTGCAATGTTTTTATCTGCTTGTGCTTGGTCCATTTGCAATTGAGCCCCAATGTTTTTACCTATGTCAATATCAGCGATATCAATGGATAAAATCTCAAACGCCGTACCCGCATCTAATCCCTTTTTTAATACAAGTTTTGAAATCGTATCTGGATTTTCTAATACTGCTTTATGCGATTCGTTAGAACCAATAGAAGATACAATTCCTTCTCCTACACGAGCTAAAATAGTTTCTTCGCCAGCTCCACCCACTAATTGTTTGATACTTGCACGTACCGTTACGCGGGCTTTAGCAATTAACTGAATACCATCTTTAGCTACTGCAGCTACTGGTGGGGTGTCAATTACTTTGGGATTAACTGACATCTGTACAGCTTCAAATACATCTCTACCTGCAAGGTCAATAGCCGTTGCCATCTGAAATGACAAATCGATATTCGCCTTAGACGCCGAAACCAATGCATGCACTACACGCTCCACATGTCCACCTGCTAAATAGTGGGCTTCTAACGCATCTAATTTAATCTCTAACCCAGCTTTGTGACCTTCGATGAGTGCTCTAACCAATATTGGAGGTGGCACATTTCGAATACGCATCAAAAACAGCTGAAGTAACGATACATTTACGCCCGATACCTTGGCTGATACCCATAGCAAAAACGGAACGTAGTAAAAAAAGATTAATAACAGTATAAATCCTACTGCTATCAAAATAAAGGTTAACATACCACTTTCAATCATAGTTTTTTATTTGTTAAATTAATAGTTTTTTATGTATTGCGTTCTACAACGATGCCCGACGTAGAAATTTCAGTTACTTTTACTTGTTCGCCTGTATCTATCATGTCCGATACCACTTTTACTTCTATTGTATTGCCGTTAATTCTCACTTTGCCCATAGGGGCTAGTCGCGATACAGCCACCCCCGTATCTCCTACTGATACAGAAATGCCTTCTAATGGATTATTTTTTCCCTCAATCGTTGTATGTAGGGAAATTGTATCCAATGTTTTGGATTTCATAAATTTATAAATGGCAAATGCTGCAACTACTACACTAATAATGATAACAGCAACACCCACAGGTACGCCATAAACGGCAAAAGCGTAATAAATACCTCCTCCAAAACTTAACGCAGAACCAATGCCTGCTATAGAGGTGCCAGGTAATAAAAATAGTTCAACTAACAAGAGAACAATACCTGCGAGCAATAAACTACTTAAAATGATAACTTCCATATTCTAACTAAATTTTAGTTTGTAAATATACTCAAAATTATGATTACTTCCTTTTTTTTTTGTATTTTTTTTGCATATTTGTAATATCTCGTTTAAATCTGCCATAATTCAGTAAAAATACACTAATTTTGTGGGGAATTTAGAATTTATGTACCGCTTATGCTACAATCATCTACCAAAGACACCGCAATTTTATTGCTTCACTGTCCCGACAAACAAGGAATTTTGGCGGCAGTTACGGAGTTTATCAATATAAACAAAGGAAATATTATATACCTCGACCAACACGTTGATTTTGTGGAAAAAGAGTTTTTTATGCGTGTAGAGTGGGAGATTGAGAGCTTTTTGATTCCGCAAGAAAAAATTTCGGAGTATTTTTATACCTTGCTTGGCAAAAAATATGGCATGAATTTTCGGTTATACTTTAATGCGAATAAGCCACGCATGGCGATATTTGTTTCCAAAATGTCGCATTGCTTATTCGATTTATTATCACGCTATGCAGCTAACGATTGGGATGTAGATATACCATTCATAATAAGTAATCATCCAGATATGGAGCATGTGGCGTCAAAATTTGATATACCGTATTATTATTTTCCAATAACGAAAGAAACAAAACAAGAACAAGAAGCGGCAGAAATTGCTCTATTAAAAGAACATAAAATTGAATTTGTAGTGCTCGCACGTTATATGCAAGTGCTTACGGCTGAGTTTATTGCCCAATATCCACAAAATATTATCAATATACATCACTCGTTCTTACCTGCATTTGTGGGAGCAAAACCTTATCATGCCGCATACGAACGTGGAGTGAAAATTATTGGTGCTACAAGCCATTATGTAACTTCAGAGTTGGATGCTGGTCCGATTATTGAACAAGAAGTTGCGAAAATTTCGCACAAAGATACGGTAGAAATGCTCATTCATAAAGGACAAGATTTGGAAAAAATTGTACTTTCGCGTGGGGTTGAAAAACATTTGGAACGCAAAGTGCTTGTGTATAAGAATAAAACAATCGTATTTAGTTAGTATGCAAAAAGTAGTCGTTATAAAATACAATGCAGGAAATATCTATTCGGTGGTGCATGCTTTACGACGCTTAGGCGTAGAGCCTGTTGTAACTGCTGATGAGGCTGTAATACGAGCTTCTGATAAGGTTGTTTTTCCGGGTGTGGGAGAAGCTACTACCACGATGCGTTTTTTGAAAGAACGCAAGATGGACGAACTGATTACATCGCTTACGCAACCTGTTTTGGGCATTTGCTTGGGCATGCAGTTGATGTGTAAAAGTTCGGAGGAGGGTAATGTCGATTGTTTGGGTATTTTTGATGTGCCTGTCAAATTATTTGTTCCGACACAACAAACACAAAAAATTCCACACATGGGATGGAACCAGTTGTATGACGTAAAATCAAATTTGTTTTCGGAGCAACTGAATGAACAGTTTGTGTATTTTGTGCATAGTTTTTATGTGCCAATGTGCGAACATACTATTGCAACAACTGATTATATTCAACCTTTTAGTGCGGCATTGAATAAAAATAATTTTTATGCTACTCAATTTCACCCCGAAAAAAGTGGCGATGTAGGTGAGCAAATATTGAAAAACTTTTTAGCCTTGTAATATATATATGATTCAATTGATTCCAGCAATAGATATTATCGATGGTAAATGTGTTCGTTTATCACAAGGTGATTATGCCAAGAAAACGGTGTACAACGAAAATCCACTCGAAGTAGCAAAAATGTTTCAAGATAGTGGTATTACTCGTTTGCACTTGGTAGATTTAGATGGAGCTAAAGCTCAACATATTGTCAATCATAAGGTGTTGTATACCATTGCCACACATACCAATTTGGTAATAGATTTTGGTGGTGGACTAAAAACAGACGAGGATTTGAATATTGCGTTTGAAAATGGTGCTTCGATGATAACTGGTGGAAGTATTGCTGTTAAAAATCCAACCGTGTTTGAGTCGTGGATTCAAAAATTTGGTAACGAAAAAATTATATTGGGTGCAGATGTGCACGACAAAAAGATAGCGGTTAGTGGTTGGGTAGAAAGCACGGAGTACGACTTATTTCCTTTTTTGGAGTCATATACCACGAAAGGAATAAATAAAGTAATTTGTACCGATATCGCCAAAGATGGTATGTTACAAGGCACGTCTGTTGATTTATACAAAGAGATTATCATGCAATTCCCGGAGTTATTTTTAATTGCTAGTGGCGGAGTAAGTGCTATGTCAGATATTTATGCCTTAGATGAGGCAGGCATTCCAGCGGTTATTTTTGGGAAAGCCATTTACGAAGGAAAAATTTCGTTGCAAGAAATTGCACGATATAATCAATAAAGAACAAAAATTGAGATGTTAGCAAAACGTATTATACCTTGTTTGGATGTAAAAGATGGAAAAACGGTAAAAGGTATTAATTTTGTGAATTTTAGAGATGCAGGCGATCCTGTAGAATTAGGTGCATCTTATAGTAAACAAGGAGCTGATGAGCTAGTGTATTTGGATATTACCGCTTCGCATGAGGGAAGAAAAACCTTTGTGGATATGGTAAAAAGGGTGGCAGCTAATGTGAGTATTCCGTTTACAGTAGGTGGTGGTATCAATGAATTAACTGACGTAGAAAAACTCTTGAATGCTGGAGCCGACAAGGTGTCTATAAATTCATCGGCTATTCGCAATCCGGATTTAATCAATCAAATTGCTCAACATTTTGGCTCGCAAGTATGTGTCGTAGCGATTGATGCAAATTATGAGGAAGATGACTGGATTTGCTATCTAAATGGTGGACGAATACGCACAGATAAACGTTTATTTACATGGGCAAAAGAAGCACAAGAACGAGGAGCTGGCGAAATTTTATTTACCAGTATGACACACGACGGGGTGAAAACAGGCTATGCGAATGATGCCTTGGCTCAATTGTCGGATATGTTAAAAATTCCTATTATTGCGTCGGGAGGAGCGGGTAGTAAAAACCATTTCAAAGATGCATTCTTACATGGGAAAGCAGATGCAGCATTAGCAGCAAGTGTGTTTCATTTTGGAGAAATTAACATTTCAGAACTAAAAGATTATTTAAGAAAACACGATATTTGTGTTCGATAAAAAAACGATTAATACAATGAGTTTAGATTTTAACAAACAAGGCGGCTTAATTCCCGCTATTATACAAGACAGTATTACCAATAAAGTGTTGATGTTGGGCTATATGAACGAAGAATCATTAGCTAAAACAAAGGAATTGGGAAAGGTTACTTTTTATAGCCGTAGTAAAAACCGCCTGTGGACAAAAGGAGAAGAAAGTGGCAATTTTTTGCATGTTGTATCTATTGCTGAAGATTGTGATAATGATACCCTATTGATAAAAGTAAATCCCGTAGGACCTGTATGCCACACGGGTGCAGATACCTGTTTTTTTGAGAATAATGTAGAAGATATTATGTTCTTGAAATTTTTACAAGATTTTATTGACAAACGCAAACAAGAAATGCCAGAGGGTTCATATACCACTTCTTTGTTTAAAAAAGGAATAAACCGTATGGCTCAGAAAGTAGGCGAAGAGGCTGTTGAAACAGTGATTGAGGCTACCAATGGTACTGATGAAGGATTTTTGTACGAAGCATCGGATTTAATATATCACTTAATTGTGTTATTGTCATCAAAAGGATATCGTATAGAAGATTTAGCCAACGAATTGAAAAAAAGACATAAATAATAAATTGCTATGGGAAATACACTCATACGCTACAAAGGCGTAGAAATTTGTCAAAAAGAACAAGTTGTGCTTAAAGATGTAAACCTTGAAATAGGAGAAGGGGAGTTCTATTACTTGATAGGAAAAGTAGGTACAGGAAAAAGTAGTTTGATGAAAACTATGTATGCTGAATTGCCTATTGAAACGGGTGAAGCAAGTTTGTTGGACTATGATTTATTAACGATAACAAAATCAGAAATTCCATTTTTACGTCGTCAGTTAGGTATTATTTTCCAAGATTTTCAGTTGTTGATTGACCGTACGGTAAACGAAAATTTACTGTTTGTGCTGAAAGCTACTGGCTGGAAAGATAAAGAAGAAATGCAAGCTCGTATTGATGCTGTATTAAAAGAGGTAGGCATGAGTAACAAAGGCTATAAAATGCCCCACGAATTATCAGGAGGAGAACAGCAACGTATTGTAATTGCTCGTGCATTGCTCAACAAACCCAAATTGATTTTGGCAGATGAGCCTACTGGAAACCTCGATCCGCTAACGGGTGCAGAGCTTGTGGAATTGCTGTATACAATTTGTAAAGAAGAGAACACTACGATTATTATGGCTACACATAATTTGGGTTGGATAGATGCTTTCCCTGGTAAGGTGTTGGCTATCTCTCAAAATAAATTGTGTAGTGGCACCAAAGATGAATGTATTTTTGACTATTAATGGTTGTTTTACACCAATACAATGAAGGGAGTTTTTCTCCCTTTTTTTATTTGTAATTGTTGTATCTGTGTAATAAAATGAATGCGTAATAAACATAGAAATGAAGATTTTAGTAGTAGGAGCCAATAGTTATGCAGGAGCAGCTATTTATACCCAATTAAGAGAAAAGTATGAGGTAGTAGGCACGTATAATGCGTATCCTTTATTCTAAGAATTGATACAACTGGATATTACACATGCCGAAGAGGTGGAGCAAATAATAAAATTGCATGCACCTGATACTATTGTACATGTAGCGTCTAACTCCAATGGCAATTGGTGCGAGCAACATCCAGAACTAGCCCATGCCATTAATGTACCAGCAACACAAACATTGGTTGAACTAACCAATACTTATGGAGCGAAACTTGTGTACATATCCTCGCTAGCAGCTACGCAAGGCAATAATGTGTATGGCAAAACCAAGGCAGCAGCAGAACACTATGTGCAACAAACCAAAGCAGGTTTTCTCATTCTTCGTCCATCGTTGCTGGTAGGGTTTAGTCCGAATACTACCAACGACCGACCCTTTAATCGCCTTTTAAAGAATATTACCCACCATACACCCGCCGTTTACGATACTTCGTGGCAGTTTCAGCCCACATGGTTAAGGCATTTGTGCGAGGTAATAGAGCAGTGTATTTCCCAAATAGTATTTAATCATATCATTCCTATTACCGTGCCACAACTGTGTACACGCTACTCCTTAGCCAAAGATATCTTGTCCGATTTTGGTGTTACGGTGCTTGCCGAAGATAAAAAGGATACAACACCTTTGTTTGTTGATACACAAGATACGCTACATGCATTGGGCTTACCTGTATATAGTTATCAACAGATGATAGATGGGATACAAGAGGAGATAAGCAATTTTTTAAGACAATAAAACCTTCTCTCGCTATGTCGTAGTTAAAAGGAAGCTCTAGCTTTCCATATTCGAACTAAACAAGCTTGCCATAGCCACTGCTACCGTACGAACTACGCTAAACGCTAAACACTAAACGCTAAACACTAAACACCAAACACTAAACACTAAACACCTCTGTTACCCTTAGCTCGCCATTGCCTACAGCCCAAGTGCCCTCTAAAAACTTTTAACTTTTAACTATCAACTATCAACTATCAACTATAATAAATTCTCCTTCCCCCTTTGCAAATTAAAAAAACTTTAGTAGTTTTACACAAAAGTTTTTTAGTAACAGATTTAATCAAAGAAAAATCTAGTAGATAGAAAAAATTAACAAATGGATAGGTACCACGGTATACTTGTATTAGGAAAATATAAACCGCATATTATCAGCAGTTTAAACAAGTATGAATAGGTGTATAAAGTGAATATAGTTACCACGCTGTGGTACCTATACAAATCGTGGTACATACACAGATGTTGGCGTTCATTGTAAAAAGACAAAACAGTCGACAGAATGAAAAAAGATTTTTTGCTGCATAAAGACAAAGAAAATGGAAACCCACCGCACATTCAGGCACATTTGGCTGCCCCAACACACGGGCGACCGCTTCGCAGCCAAAAGAGCCTTCATTTTGCTTACGCACCACTGAAAGACAGCGACTTATTTGAATAATTGGTATTGAGAATTTAAAACTAAATTTGTGATTTTAAAATAGAACAGAATTGTAATGTCAAAAGAAGCTAAAGCAAGAATAAAAATCAATAAACTGCTTGAAGAAGCGGGATGGCGTTTCTTTGACTCCAAAGAAGGCAAAGCCAACATTGTACTTGAAAATAAAACCAAATTAACTCAAACAGAATTAGATGAATTCGGTGAAGATTTTGAGAAAACTAAAAAAGGCTTCATTGACTATCTTTTACTTGATGACAAAGGTTTTCCTTTCATTGTTTTAGAAGCAAAGAAAGAAGAAATAAACCCACTCTTTGCAAAGGAACAAGCCAGAAAATATGCACAATCTCAAAACTGTAGATTCATAATTCTTTCAAATGGTAATTTGCATTACTTCTGGGATTTACAGAGAGGAAATCCAAATATTATTGCAACATTT